>JBEKBK010000363.1:0-9373 GCA_050015435.1 Bryobacteraceae bacterium | reverse complement strand
CTTCCCAAGCTCCTCACCACGCCGAGGGTCAGTCATGACTCTGGAACACGGAAATTGTTTTCAGAACAACACAGAGGGACACAGATTAGAAAATTAGCTTCAGGCCGAACTGAATCTGTCTGGGTGTAGTAGCCAGCGTCGTGATTAGCCCAGCCGAGGCGCTGATGGAGGTGCCCGAAAAAGCAGTTGCGTTCGGGGTTCCCAGGTTAGCCCGGTTCAGCAGATTGAAGAACTCCGCTCGGAATTGCAATTTGACGCGCTCCGATAGGGCAGTATTCTTGAATAACGACATGTCAACGTCGGCGAGGCCTGGCCCGTTGTACGTTCCACGGCCTAAGCTTCCATAAGTCCCCACGGTGGGCACTACGAACGCACTGGGATTGAACCATTGCGTCTGTTTGCCCAGGATCACCGGACCCGTAAAGGATGGATTCAGATTAGGCCGGTCCGGATTTCTGGTGTTGCCATCTCCCGATCGGTTCGAACCGAGCAGGGGTGTGAATGGGAAACCCGTCAATAACGTTGAGATCCCATTCAACTGCCAGCCTCGGATAACCTTACCCAGGAAACCTTGAGCGTTCTTGCCGAAAGGCAGATCATAGGTGATGGACATGCTCGACTGACTGGTCGCATTAAGGGCCGCCGGTCCCCAATCCAAGGGCAGATCGTTCCGGTTATAAATCATTTGCGGCTGATTATTGGCTTGGGCTATGGTGAGCCCTGAATTCATATCCAGATTCTTGGACCACGTGTAGTTTGCCCGGAATTGTAAGCCCTTGCTGAGGCGGCGGGTGAATTCCGCTTGCAGCGCGTTATAGCTGCTGTTGCCTTCCGTATACCAGAAAAAGCCTGCGGAAAGGTAAGGGTTCGGCCTGCCGGAGCACGCGGCGCAACCGGCAGGGGCGGTCTGCACTGGGATGTACGACGTGGCTTGGGGCACCACGGCGGTGGTGGTGCCGACGCCGCCGGCGACACACCCGCTAGAGTTGCCGCAAATCTGCGACGGAATGGTGTTCGGATCGACGCTGAGCAGCCCATGATAGCCATGCGATCCGACGTAGGCCACGCGAAGTGACATATTGCGGCTGAGCTGTTGCTCCACCAAGAAATTCCACTCCTCCACTGTGGGAGTTTGGGCGTTCGGCTGCACGCCTTGCGGCGCATAAATCGTGCATCCCGAAAGAACACCGGGGCCGCAAGAGGGAGGCACCGGCACGTTTGGCGTGATCGGCAACAGCGGCGGCAGCGAGCCGGTGAAGGAGGCGGACCCGTTATAGGGAGGAAGAGAGTTCAACAAAAAAGTCAGCGCGTCTATTAGGGAATAATAGGTCCCGAATCCTGCACGGATCGCCGTCTTTTGGTTACCCCAAGGGTCCCACGCCAGCCCCACTCTGGGACTGAATAAGTGCGTCGCGTTGTTCTGGGTGTATACGGAGTCACCCACCCTCGGCGCGGTCAACAGCACACCGTTAGCTCCCGTGATGTAGTTGGAGGCTCTTCCGGAGACTTCATTCCATCCCGTGGTGAATTCCTGGCGGAGTCCGGCCTGAAACGTAAGGTTGCGGCGAAGCTTGATCGAATCCTGAACGTACCAGGCCCCGAACAGACTTCTCCAGCCCAGCGCATTGTGGTCGGGCACGACCTGAAAATTCGTCAGAGTTCCTTGCAGGAACGTGGTCAATGTGCTGAAAGTCGCCATCCCCAGACGGCGCGAAGCCGTGTCCTCGTTCTCCTGCACCTGCTGAAACCATACGCCGGCGCTGATCTGATGGATGCCCTTCACGATTTGGACATCGTCACCGTAAGTAAACAGGTTGCGGCGATCCCACACTCCCGCGTTCACGTTTCCGCCCGCCGCGGTGATACCGCCACCGGTGATCGTGATCGCTCCCGGCTGGCCACCTGCGACAAACGATGTCCCCGGGGGGAACGGGGCATAACTCGCCGCGTTGTAATTAAACGCTCCTCGCGAAAAGCCCACGCGGATCGTGTTGAGGATGGCAGGCGAAACCACATGCGTTTCCTCTATGCTCGCCACTTGAGCGCCGAGTTCGAGGCCTGAAGCGAACAGGGGGTCCACCAGCGGGACGATGCTGTTGCCGCTGTCAATCATATACGAGATCGACAGCCGATCCCGATCGCGCGGGTTGTAGTCACCTCGAGCCGTACCAAAGTCTTCATGGACCGAGTTCTTGGGGTTGTAGTAGGCTAAGGCGGTTCCTGAAGGCTGGCCGGTGACAGTCAGCAACTCGGGTCCGTTCGCCACAGGCCACAAAGCTGTAAACGGGAGCATCGCCCGATTCAAATTAGTGACCTGTGTGTACACGCCCGCCGCATTCGGCAACAGGCCCAAGCGCGCATTCGCATCGGGAACCACGCTGACGCTGCTCACCGCCAACGATTGCCGGTACCCCTCATAGTTGCCAAACAGGAACAAACGATCTTTTTTGAGCGGCCCCCCCAGCGCGGCGCCGAATTGATTTCGCCGGAACGGAGGAACCGTACCATTGTCGAAAATACCAGGCGCATCCAGAGCGCTGTTGCGGAGAAACTCGAAAACGGTTCCATGCACTGCATTCGTGCCAGACTGAGTTACCACAAGGACCTGGGCGCCCGAGCGCTTCCCATATTCGGCCCCGTAGGTGTCGGTGAGTACGTTGAACTCGCGGATCGCGTCGATTCCCAACAGGTCTCCGCTCACGCCGCCGGGTGTGTCCGCAAGCTGGCTCGCCCCGGTGTACTCGATGCCGTTCCACAGGAACAGATTGTCTCCCGGCCGCCGTCCGTCCACCGAGAAGCTGTTCCCGTCACTGGTGGTGGTGTTGGCGCTCTTCATCGCGGTATAGTTGATCGCGCTTGGATTGAGGGTGATCAGATTGTCGAAGCTGCGGCCGTTGAGCGGCAACTCCTTGACGCTCTCCGCCCCCACCATTCCTGAAACCGAAGATGTCGTGGTATTGATCAACGAAGCATCTGCCGAAACGGTTACGGCTTGAGCGATCTCGCCGACCTCGAGCCGCATGCTCACGACCGCTTCCTGGCCTACCTCCAGATTGATCCCGGTCCGGACTGCAGATTTGAAGCCATTCTTCGAGACCTTCACTTCTTGCAGACCCAAAGGCAACGAGAGGACGCGATAGTTGCCCCCTTCGTCGGTGGTCGCGGTCCGCGTGGCTCCGGTCTCCAGACTCGTGACGGTTACCGTCGCGCCACTCACCGGCCCTCCGGAGGCATCTTCGATTGTCCCCGAAATCGCCGCGGTCACTTGAGCCCAAATGGAAGCCGCGGCCATTGACAAAAGCAGAACAGCCAGACTCAGCCCCTGGAGTCTGCGCAGCAGGATACTGCTCATGGTAGACCTCCGAGCTTGACGCTCTTATTTTGAGATGGGAACAGCAGGGTTCGGGGTGTTGAAAGCGTCCAAGCCGAGGAAGCGAGTTCCGCCGCTCTCGGATTGACCCCAGCCAAGCGCCGCCATCCGCTCCGGGCTCGGACTGAAGATAATCTGAAAGCTATTCGCGTCATTCGGATCCGCTGCATGGGGAGCCGTTGCCAACTTTCCCAGCTTTTCCTTCAGTGGAGTGACTAAAGCTAAATATCTAAGAATACTATAGATGTCGCCTTCTTCGGGCAGCCTGATATCCACTTCCTGAGTGCGGAATCGCACCTGCGTATCGCGCGCGGAAAGGTGAAACGCGAGGAACGCGGAACAGTCCACCGCGGACTCAAACCACGAGTCGAGCTCGGCCGGAACGTCGAGATCGAAATACAGGATCACCCTCCGATCCTGCTCGCGTGCGAACTCGCGCACTTGAAGATCTCCAGTATGCGCCGTGGCTCGCCAATCCACGTGACGGGCACTTTCGAGCGCTTCGTAGGGGCGGATGCGATAGAAGTCGTACCCGGCGCCGCGTTGCAGAGCTTCTATCTCGCCGCTGACCGAAGACAGCAGCGCCTCGAAGCCGGGTTGCGGATCGAGACACGGATAAACCAGGATGTCGCGGCGCGCGGTGACTAATTCGCGGCGCTCTGAAAAGCCGAAAGGAAACCGCGTGGAGAACTGAAAGCTTCGTTCGCGCTGGGTGCCGCGCTTGGGGAAATACAGCTCAACCGACTCCTCCAAAGCTGCGCCGCCAGGGACCACCGGGAAATACAGGATCGCTTCGAGACCGCTCTCGGCTGCGCCCGCCAAGTGAATACTGAATGATGGAATCCAGGTCTTCAGATTCTTGAGACGAATGCCCGCCCGAATTTTCCGCCTGGCGGAGATGTGCTCGGGCAACACCAGGTCCAACTCGAGCCCCGCGAGTCCCAACTTGCTGATGAATCCGGAGACGAGCAATGTAGCGAGCATCGCCGCCAGAATCAGAAACAGCAGGTTATTAGCCGACAGCACGGCGGCGGTTGCGACCACGGCGAGCGTCGCGAAATACGTGATCCCGACGCGAGTGATGGTCTGGCGCAACTCTTGCGACCAGGAGGACTTCAGGCCCTGATAACGCTCCCGAAACATGTTCATCGATCCGCCATTTCAGTGTAGCCGCGCGGCCACTCGTCCGATGGCGTTCACCAGCTTGCGGTACGGAATCTTTTCCAACGAATCGAAGCTGAGCCACTCGCCGTCACGCCAGCTCGATCCATGCCAGCGGATCAGGATCGACAGGTGTTCCGCATTGGGCTTGGCGCCTGGCCCTCTTGCCGCGAGGCCGGCGGCAATATCTCGAAGCCGATGATCCATCGATTGCCCGGCGCCGTCCTTTTCGGAAAGCGCCAATTTGACCGGCTTCTGCCAGCATCCGCCGAGCAGGAACCAGAGCTCCACGGTTTCGAAATCCGCCGACGGAGTGATCGCGATTCCGGCGAGCAGTTCGAGCGAGTGGGCAATCGGCCCGATCAGGCCCTGGACTTCTTCGATGCGGGCAACCCTTGCGTGCAAGCGCTCGGCTTCCTCAAATTGCATCTCCGCGCTGGCGCGATCGCGTGCCGCTACGGCGCTTTCGAACAATGAAGCGCCTCGCGTTTCGAGGAATTGTTGGACGCGCGCCGCTTCGCCGCGATATTCGTCGATCGAAACGGCCTGCTGGCAGGGCCGCAGGCAGCGATTCATTTCGCCGTAAATGCAGCCTGGGTGCTCCGGGGACGGCACGAGATTTTCTTCGCAGCGCCGGAGCTGAAAGAGATCCAGCATTCCATCTTCGAAATGTTCCGCTGCGCCGCGGCTGGCAAATGGACCGAAACACAAGCCTCGGCCGAGCTTGGTGGTGATGAGACTCCGCGGAAACGGGTTGTCGAGCGTGAGCTTCACGAACGCCGGTGGACGCAAACGCGTCAGGCGTGGCCAATCCTCCGGGAAATATTGCTGGGCCAGTTCCAGGTGAATCAATGAAGATTCGAGTTGCGAGCCAGTGGGCCAGTACTCGATCTGCTCGACGAGCCCGCGCAAGTTGAGCACATGCGAGACGCGGGTGCGATCCGAAATCAGGCGTCTCAAGCGACGCCGCAACAGCGCGGTCCGGGCCAGATAAGGTTTCCCCTCGCTGGCGCGCAGCAAAAACACCGCCGGGACATCCGGAATGGAATCTAGCTCCGACGGCTGCGCCCTGATTGGTTCCCGCATGCTTCGATTGTAAAGTCAGCAGGCAGTGTAATCTGAAATCGTGATCAGTCCGCAGCAGCTCGCACGGCGGGTGGCGTTGGCGAGCATCGGGATCAGTGTGATCCTGGCCGTGGTCAAAATCGTCGTAGGCGTTGCGGCGGATTCCGTCGCATTAGTTTCCGATGGTTTTGAATCCGCTGCCGATTTCTTTACTTCCGGGCTAGTCATGCTCGGCCTGTGGGTGGCAGCCAAGCCACCGGATAAAGACCACCCCTACGGCCACGGCCGGTTCGAAACTCTCACGGGCCTTGCGATCGGCGTGCTGCTGGCTGCGACGGGTACCGGTATCTGTCTGCGGGCGCTCGAACAGCGTAACGATCAGCACACGCCAGCGTTGTACGCGATTTGGCCGATCATCGGGGCGATCCTAGTGAAGGTCGCGCTCAGCGCGACAAAGTTTCGTTTCAGCCGGCGCATTGGCAGCGACGGCCTTGGCGCAGACGCCTGGAACGATTTCGTCGATATTCTCTCGGGCTGCGTAGCCCTGGCGGCGGTGCTGTTGTCGATTTACATGCCTGGAAACATGCGCGCGGCCGACCATTACGGCGGATTCGCGATTGGTCTGATCGTCATCTTCATGGGCCTGCGTGTGGTGCGCGAGACGGCGCTGCATCTTATGGACACCATGCCCGACGAAAATCAGATGGCGCAGATTCGCGCCGCCGGACTGCGCGTTCCGGGAGCCCGCGGGATCGAGAAGTGCTTTGCCCGTAAAACCGGACTTCGTTATCATGTGGACCTGCATCTCGAAGTGGACCCCGACCTTACCGTCCGCGAGTCGCATGAGATCGCGCGCGCGGTGAAGCGCACCATCAAATCCGATCTCGATTGGGTGGAGGACGTGCTGGTGCACGTCGAGCCCTACGTGGCCACGCCGCAGTTCCGGTGAGGTACGTTTCGTCTTGGCCAAGCGCGTTACCATGTCAAGTAGGGTATCTATGGAATCAATTTCCCTTCGCGGACATATTCCGGCCGACGGCACATTGGAGCTTAGAGTGCCCACCAAGCTTTCGGAGACGGACGTAGAAATCACAATCCTCGTTCGTCCCGTGACAGCCCCAGAAGCTGAGACTCGACGAGAAGGGTTGACCCAAAGGATACTTTGAAAGTACTTTCGGCAGCCTCCGAGACGATCCAATCGAATATGAGCCGCCGCCGCCCCTCGAAGAACGTACTAAATTCCGTTGATCTACCTGTTGGACACCAACTACGTGTATTGAATACCTCAACGGCCGGTCACAGCGAGTAGTCAACAAGATTCGTTTCCAAGATGCGCGAGGAGATTGCCGTGTGTTCCGTCGATCGGGGTGAGCTTTGCTATGGGGCGGAGCGGAGCAGGAATCCGGCGGACGCCCTCGCCCGGTTGGAGGAATTCCTGACGCCCTACAGATCGTTCCCCTTCGACGACCGGTGCGCGGCCGCCTATGGACAAATTCGCGCGAAGCTCGCGAGAACCGGTCTCCCCATTGGAGCGAACGACCTGTTCATCGCCGCAACGGCGGTGGCGTTTGGAGCTATTCTGGTCACCCATAACACGAGGGAATTCAGCCGAATTGAAGGGTTGTCCTACGAGGACTGGGAAGCTCCTTAAAGGTTCTTTTCAACTGCTGACGTGTTGCGTGTACGGACGCTACAATTGGGCGACGGATGGAAAACCGCGCGATTGCCCGCCTGCTGAATGAAACCGCCGACCTCATGGAGATCGCCGGAGAAGACTCCTTTCGCATTCGCAGCTATCGCAACGCTGCCGGAGTGATCGAAGGGTATCCCGAGCAGCTTTCCGCGATTCTGAAGGACCCCGAGAGGAAGGTCACCGACATTCCGGGAATAGGGAAGGGGATCGCCAGCGTGCTGGAGGAGATCGAACAACGCGGAAGCTTTGAGCGCCGCGACCAGATGCTCGAAAAATATCCGCCCACCGCGCTCGAGCTTCTGAAGATCCAGGGCCTGGGGCCGAAGGGTATCCGTACGCTATGGGATAACTTCCGCGTTTCCGGTATCGACGACCTGGAGCGAATTTGCCGCGAACACAAGCTGCGCGACCTGCCGCGCATGGGAGCCAAACTCGAAGAGAAAATATTGCGCTCGCTCGCGTCGTATCGCCAACGAGCCGGCCGCTATCTTCTCAGTTTCGCCCAGGGGGTGGCGGACGAGTTCACCGATTACCTCGGAAAGGTAGAGGGTGTCGAAAAGATTATGCCCGCCGGTAGCCTTCGCCGCGGCAGGGAAACGGTTGGAGATTTGGATCTGCTGGTGACTGGTCCCGGAGCGGCGGCCGCGCTTGAAGCTTTCTCCAAGCATCCGAAGGCCGAGGAAGTGCTCGGAAAAGGTCCGAACAAAGCGAGCATTAGGTTTGGATTCGAGGGGATTCAGGTGGACCTGCGCGCTCTGCCCGCCGAAAGCTATGGCGCCGCGTTGCAGTATTTCACGGGCAGCAAAGATCATAACGTAGCGCTGCGGATGCGCGCACAAAAGATGGGACTCACCCTGAGTGAATACTCGCTGAGTCGAATTGACGGAGGAGAGCGCGTCGCTGGCGAGACCGAAGAAGAGATCTACCAGAAGCTGGGCCTCGAATGGATTCCGCCTGAATTACGCGAAAACTGCGGTGAAATCGAAGCCGCTGCGGCCGGGAAGCTGCCGAAACTGATCGAGCTGGGCGACATTCGCGGCGATCTTCATATGCACACTCTCGAAAGCGACGGCCGGGCCTCGCTCCAGGAAATGGTGGAAGCGGCGCACGCGGTGGGTTACGAATATGTCGCCATCACGGATCATTCGAAGGCGCTCGCGATGGCCAACGGTCTCGACGAGAAGCGCGCGGTGGCGTTCGCCCACCAGGTGCGGGAAATGGATCAGAAAGGTTTCGGGCTACGCGTGTTCTCTGGGATAGAATGCGACATCCGGCGGGACGGCACGATGGATTTGGAGAACGACGCGCTCGGCGAGCTTGACCTGGTGATCGGCAGCGTTCACAGCTATATGAATCTCGAACCGGCCGAGATGACGGACCGCTTAATGCGCGCGCTCGAGTGTCCGAGTCTGCGGGTGCTGGGCCATCCGACGGGACGCATCCTGCTGCATCGCGAGCCATTTCCGTTCGAAAGCCGCGCGCCGCAACGTGTATCTCGAAATTAACGCGAGTCCGGAGCGGCTGGATCTGAACTCCACTCTGGTGCGCACCGCCAAGGCCAAAGGCTGCAAATTCGTGATTTCCACCGACGCTCACCATCCCAAGCATTTGGCGAACATGACCTACGGTGTGCGGATGGCCCGTCGTGGCTGGCTCCAGGCCGGCGACGTGCTGAACACGCTGCCCGTCTCAAGCTTCGCGCAAGCGATTCGACCTTCATGAAACTCATATCCTCAACCGAAATTACTCACACGCCGATTTTCCGCGTGACACGAGACCGCGCGATCGATCCGGACGGATTCGAAATCGAGCGCGCCATCGTGCAACACGGGGGTTCCGCGGTGATGATGCCCGTGGATGACCGGAAACGCATTCTGCTGGTCCGGCAATATCGACTGCCTGCGCGTCGCTACACGTGGGAATTACCGGCAGGCCGGGTGGATGAGGGCGAGACTCCTTTGCAAGCCGCGCGCCGCAACGTGTATCTCGAAATTAACGCGAGTCCGGAGCGGCTGGATCTGAACTCCACTCTGGTGCGCACCGCCAAGGCCAAAGGCTGCAAATTCGTGATTTCCACCGACGCT
>JBEKBK010000362.1:0-8917 GCA_050015435.1 Bryobacteraceae bacterium | reverse complement strand
GACACCGTGCAACCGATGGTCGTATCGCGACTCCTCCGATCGCTGAATTTCTTGTTGCAAACCCAACACCGAAGCGGCGTCGGATATGACGAGTGGTCTCATAATTCCAGGAGACCACGTTCCGGTTCGATGCGCAATTACTTATGACGCTCTGTTTAATAATGCGAATACGCATGACTTTCCTCTCTTGCCGATGATCCAATCGGCTCCCGGCAAATGCCGGAATGATTCAGTTGAAAGACGTCGCACGTGGCGTTGCACCAGAGGTTGGTCGACTCGCCCCTTGCGATCTATGCGGCCGGCTCTCGTTAAACGATCCTGCGTCCTTGAAGTAGGCGGATGACCAGCACGACCACAGCAAGGACCAGCAAGATGTGAACGAATCCACCGAACGTATACGATGTGACCAGTCCTAGTAGCCACAGGACCAGCAGAATTACAAAGATTGTCCAAAGCATGTCGCTGTGCTCCGTCGCACGCGTGAGTCCAAACATAAGATTGGCGCATTTTCCGAACGAGCTGAGGGCGAGAGCTTGCGTCGAAGTGGTCATTAGGTGGGTGATATGGCCCGCTGCCGTCATTCGCGTGGCGACGGCGCGGAGTGCGACCCCGCTGCGTGAGGAACGAGCATATGACGCGCCTTAACCTTCGGAAAGCCTGCGAGCTTCCATGCGGCGATCCTTTTGTCGCACGGAAGGCTCCGGCTCACATTGCTCCATCCTCGACGGAATGCACGGGACCTGCATGCAGCGGAAGCGTCGGGTCCAAACGCGAAGTCCCGCATATCGGGTCGTGCAGGTAAGCTCCCCATCGCCGTTGAGACGAACATAGACTTCCGTTGCAAACACACTTCTTAACATCGTTGCGATTCTCCGCATTGTCATAAAAACCGTCCTTTGACCCAACTCATCGCCGTGCGCGTCTCTCAGCAGCAAGCGAAGAGCCAATGAGCTTTGGCAAGTGAGGTGCCTAACAAGCAATGAGACGCCGTTTACGTGAGCAAACCAACCCGCGCGATTCACCCCCTGTACAATCTCCTGCCCACCGAAATCGAGGGTTTCGATTCGCTGGCGGAACTCGCCCTGAATATGCGCTGGTCGTGGAATCACGCGACTGACGAAGTATGGCGGCAGCTTGATCCCGAACTGTGGAAGATCACGCATAACCCCTGGGTCGTCCTGCAGACAGTCTCGCGCGACCAGATCGAGCGCGTGTTGGCCGATCCCGTCTTTCGCAAAAACGTTGATGATTTGGTGCAGACCCGGCGGAAAGCGCTGGAGTCGCCCGCTTGGTTTCAAGCGAATCATGCGGACGCTCCCCTGACCTGCGCTGCGTATTTCAGCATGGAATTCATGCTGAGCGAAGCTCTGCCCATCTACTCGGGCGGGCTTGGGAATGTGGCCGGCGATCAATTGAAAGCAGCCAGCGATCTGGGCGTGCCCGTGGTGGGCGTGGGACTACTCTACCAGCAAGGCTATTTTCGCCAGGTGATCGATAAAGACGGAGCGCAGCAGGCCCTGTATCCGTATAACGATCCCGGACAGTTGCCGATTACGCCGCTGCGCCAACCGAACGGGGAGTGGTTGCGGTTGGTGATCGCGTTGCCCGGATATTCGGTTTGGCTGCGCGCCTGGCAGGTCCAGATCGGCAGGGTGAAGCTTTACCTGCTGGACAGCAATGACGCGGCGAACATCCCGGCTCATCGAGGGATTACCAGCGAGCTTTATGGCGGCGGCCCGGAACTGCGCCTCAAGCAAGAACTGCTGCTCGGGATCGGCGGATGGCGGCTGCTCAGCGCGCTCGGGATCCAACCAGAGGTCTGTCACCTGAATGAAGGGCACGCGGCCTTCGCAGTGTTGGAACGCGCCCGCAACTTCATGGAAGAAACCGGGCAGCCCTTCGAAGTGACACTCGCGGCAACTCGAGTCGGCAATCTCTTCACCACGCACACCGCGGTAGCAGCGGGCTTTGACCGTTTCGATCCGGCCCTTATCGAGCAGTACCTGGGCGGATACGCCCAGCAGAAGCTCGGCATTACGCTCCATGACTTGCTGGCTCTTGGCCGCCAAAATCCGGACGACTCGTCAGAGCCTTTCAATATGGCGTATCTGGCGATTCGGGGCAGCGGGCAGGTCAATGGCGTGAGCCGCTTGCATGGCAAAGTGAGCCGGCACATCTTTCTGTCTCTGTTCCCCAATTGGCCCGAGGACGAAATCCCGGTCGGACACGTGACCAACGGAGTCCACGTGCCGACCTGGGACTCGGCTCCGGCTGATGACCTCTGGACGGAAGCCTGTGGAAAAGGGCGCTGGCTGGGCTCGACAGAAAATCTGGAGCGGGACATTCGCCGCGTTTCCGATGCCGAGCTCTGGCGGTTTCGCACCGCCGCCAGCGAATCTCTGGTGGAATATGCTCGCGAGCGCTTGTCCCTGGACCTGGCTACCGCAGGCGCGCCCCCCAAGGCGGTCGACGATGCGAAGCATCTCTTTGATCCCAACACACTGACGCTCGGCTTTGCGCGGCGCTTCGCAACGTACAAGAGACCGAACCTACTGCTGCACGACCCGGAAAGGCTGCTTCGTCTGTTGACCAATCCTCAGCGTCCGGTGCAACTCATCATCGCCGGAAAGGCGCATCCGGCGGATCAGGCGGGGCAAGCCATGATTCAGGAATGGGTACATTTCATACGGCAACCAGAAGTCCGCGCCCATGCGATCTTTCTCAGTGACTATGACATGCTTCTGACGGAGCAACTGGTGCAGGGGGTGGATGTCTGGATCAACACACCACGGCGCCCGTGGGAAGCTTGCGGGACCAGCGGCATGAAGGTGCTGGTCAACGGAGGCATCAATCTATCCGAGTTGGATGGCTGGTGGGCGGAAGCCTACACGCCTGAAGTCGGGTGGGCTTTGGGAGACGGCCAGGAACATGGCGAGGACCCGGCCTGGGACGCTCTCGAAGCCGGCGCGCTCTACAACTTGCTTGAGCGGGAAGTGATCCCGGAGTTTTATACGCGGGACAAGAGCGGTATACCCACCGCATGGGTCAACCGGATGCGTGAAAGCATGGCGCTGTTAACGCCGCGATTTTCCGCGGGCCGCGCGGTCCGCGAATACACGGAGCAACACTATCTGCCGACTGCCGCCGCCTACCGCGAGCGCGCGGCGAACAATGGCGCGGTGGGCAAGCAAATGGTCGATTGGCGGCATGCGGTGGACCGGGAGTGGGGCTCTCTGCGCTTCGGAGACTGGCAGGTCGAAACGAATGCAGATCACCACGTGTTCGAAGCCGAAGTCTTTTTGAACGAACTCGACCCGAATGCGGCACGAGTGGAGCTTTATGCGGACGGAATCAACGGCGGCGATCCCGTGCGGGTGGAAATGAAGCGCGGGCCGTCGCAACCTGACGCATCGCGCGGTTTCGTTTATCAAGCAACGGCACCCGCCACGCGTCCAGCAAGAGACTACACGGCGCGAGTGATACCTCAGCGCGCCGGGGTCGCGATTCCGTTGGAATCCGCTCGAATCCTATGGCAACGATGATTACGAAAGGATTGAACCATGAAAACCAACACACTCACGCCTGAATTGCACCAGAAGGAGCTAACCAATGCACTCGCTCCAGAGCTGCTCCACAAGATCAATGCCTACTGGCGCGCCGCCAACTATCTGTCGGTCGGCCAGATTTATCTCTATGACAACCCGCTGCTGAAGGAGCCGCTGAAACTGTCGCACGTGAAGCCCCTGGTGGTTGGGCACTGGGGCACGACGCCGGGTCAGAACTTTATCTACGTGCATCTGAACCGGGTCATCAAGAAGTATGACCTGGATATGTTCTACGTCGCCGGTCCCGGTCACGGCGGCCCCGCGATTGTCGGCAATGTTTACCTCGAAGGCACCTGGAGCGAAGTTTATCCGAACATCACGCTGGACGAGGCAGGGCTCAAGAAACTGTTCATGCAGTTCTCGTTTCCCGGCGGGATTTCGAGCCATGTTGCGCCGACGACGCCGGGGTCGATTCACGAAGGTGGCGAGCTGGGATACTCGCTCAGCCATGCCTTTGGGGCCGCGTTCGACAATCCCGGGCTCATTGTTGCGTGCGTGATTGGGGACGGTGAAGCGGAGACGGGGCCGTTGGCGACCGCCTGGCAGTCCAATAAGCTCCTCAACCCAATCTCCGACGGAGCCGTGCTGCCGATCCTGCATCTCAATGGCTATAAGATCAGCAACCCGACCGTTCTGGCGCGGATCGAGCATGAGGAATTGGAGCAATTCTTGAGAGGCTGCGGCTGGACGCCCCACTTTGTCGAAGGCGACGACCCGGAAACGATGCATCAACTCATGGCCGCGACCCTGGAAACGGCCATCGAGGACATCCGGCAAATCCAAGAGAATGCGCGGAGCAAGAACGACACCACTCGGGCGCGCTGGCCCATGATCGTCCTCAGGTCACCCAAAGGTTGGACGGGACCAAAAGTTGTCGACGGCCTGCAGGTCGAGGGCACCTTCCGAGCGCACCAGGTGCCACTGCTCGTGGATTCCGAGCATCCCGATCATGTCAAGCAGCTTGAAAGCTGGATGAAAAGCTACAAGCCCGAGGAGTTGTTCGACAAGAATGGCCGCCTCATGCCGGAATTGGCTGACCTGGCGCCGAAGGGCGAGCGAAGGATGGGCGCCAATCCGCACGCCAACGGCGGCATTCTGCTGCGCGATCTGAGAATGCCCGACTTCTGCGTCCACGCGGTGAATGTGCCTGCGCCCGGTGCCGTCGACGCGCAAGATACGCTCGTGTTAGGGAATTTCCTGCGCGACGTAGCCAGCTTGAATCAGGATCAGCGTAATTTCCGTATCTTCGGTCCCGATGAGACACTCTCGAATCTTCTGGGCGCGGTATTTGAAGCTACGAATCGTCAGTGGGACGCGCGGGAGGAAAAGAATGATGAATTCCTGGCGCCAGCCGGACGCGTGCTCGACTCGATGCTCAGCGAGCACCAGTGCGAGGGTTGGCTCGAAGGTTATCTGCTAACGGGACGGCACGGCCTGTTCAACAGCTATGAGGCCTTCATTCGCATCGTGGACTCGATGTTCAGCCAGCACGCCAAGTGGCTGAAGGTCACGTTGGAACTGCCGTGGCGCCGGAAGATCGCGTCGCTGAACTATCTGCTCGCCTCCCACGTCTGGCAGCAGGATCACAACGGCTTCACGCACCAGGATCCCGGGTTTCTGGACCACGTGATCAACAAAAAGGCGGATATCGTGCGCATTTACCTACCGCCCGATGCCAACTGTCTGCTGTCAGTTCTTGATCATTGCCTGCGCAGCCGGCATTACGTCAACGTGGTGGTTGCAGGCAAGCACACGTTGCCACAATGGCTGACCATGGACGCCGCGGTGGTGCATTGCACCGAAGGAATTGGCATCTGGCAATGGGCCAGCAACGATCAGGAAGCCGCTGAACCGGACGTGGTGATGGCCTGTTGCGGAGACACCCCTACGCTGGAGATTCTGGCGGCCGTTTCCATCCTCCGCGAGCATCTGCCCGATCTGAAGATCCGGGTGATCAATGTCGTCGATCTGATGAAGTTGCAATCTGAGAGTGAGCACCCCCACGGACTGAGCGACACCGATTACGATTCGCTGTTCACCAAGGACAAACACATCATCTTTGGCTTCCATGGTTACCCTTGGCTCGTTCACCGCCTGACTTACCGCCGGACCAACCAAAACCTCCACGTCCGCGGATACAAGGAAGAGGGCACCATCACGACGGCGTTTGACATTAGGGTGCAGAACGGCCTGGACCGGTTCCACCTGGTGCAAGATGTGGTCGATCGCCTGCCTCACCTGGGCGCCAAAGGGGCGTATCTGAAGCAGAGGATGCAGGACAAGCTCATCGAGCACAAGCGCTACATCGCAAAGCACGGTCAAGATTTGCCGGAGATTCGTAACTGGAAATGGAGTCACGGCGAAACGCAGAAAGGAGTTTAAAATGCCCATTCAACTCAATGAAGAAAACGGCGGGAAGATTCTCGACGTTCACGTCAGCGGGAAGCTGACTAAAGCAGATTATGAGCACTTTGTGCCCGAGTTCGAGCGACTCGTCCGGCAGCACGGAAAGCTGAGGTTGCTGTTCGACATGACCGGTTTCCACGGCTGGGAAGGCGGCGCGCTGTGGGAGGACATCAAGTTCGACATCAAACACTTCGCCGACATCGAACGGCTCGCGATGGTCGGGGAGAAGAAGTGGCAGCAGGGCATGGCGACCTTCTGCAAGCCGTTTACGACGGCGACGATCCGATACTTTGATCACGCCAACGCGGCTGAGGCGCGGAAGTGGTTGAGTGAATCGTGGACGCTCGCCGGCGACAAGGGCCTGGCGTAAGTCAACATGAACCACACAACCGCTAACCTCGGCGCGGTAGTCGCGGTGCGCGGCAGTGTCGTGGATATACGGTTTGACGCACATTTGCCGGACATCTACACGTTGCTGCATGCGAAGGACGGGAAAATTGCCATCGAGGTCTTAGCGCAACTCGACGCGCATCGCGTGCGTGGAATCGCGCTCACCGATACCCAGGGTCTCGTCCGCGGCAACGCGGTGGAAGACTCGGGCGGGCCGTTGAAAGCGCCCGTCGGCCAGGGAACTCTGTCCCGGATGTTCGATGTTTTCGGGAACGCCATCGACCGCCAGGCGGCGCCGGGAGATGTCCAATGGCGCACAGTTCATCGAGCCCCGCCGGAACTGGCACGGCGTTCCACTAAATCCGAGATTTTCGAAACGGGGATCAAGGTCATCGATGTTTTAGTGCCGCTTGAGCGCGGCGGCAAAGCGGGTCTGTTCGGCGGGGCGGGCGTAGGTAAGACGGTATTGCTGACCGAAATGATCCACAACATGGTCGGGCACCAGAAGGGCGTAAGTATTTTTTGCGGGATAGGCGAACGATGCCGTGAAGGCGAGGAACTTTACCGTGACATGAAAGCGGCGGGCGTACTCCCCAACATGGTGATGGTGTTCGGGCAGATGAACGAACCGCCGGGCAGCCGGTTCCGCGTAGGGCTCGCGGCGCTGACGATGGCTGAGTATTTTCGGGACGACGAGCATCGCGACGTATTGCTGTTGATCGACAATATTTTTCGCTTCATCCAGGCCGGCATGGAGGTGTCCGGCTTGATGGGCCAAATGCCGTCGCGGCTGGGCTATCAGCCCACGATGGGCACTGAGTTGTCGCAATTGGAGGAGCGCATCGCCAACACCGACACGGGCGCCATCACCTCCATTCAGGCAGTGTATGTGCCGGCGGACGATTTAACCGACCCGGCGGCGGTGCACACGTTTTCGCACCTCTCCGCTTCTATCGTGCTTTCGCGCAAACGGGCAAGCGAGGGACTTTTCCCGGCGATCGATCTGCTGCAGTCCAGCTCCAAAATGGCGACACCCGGCATAGTCGGCGAACAGCATTATCTCCTGGCTCAAGAAATCAGGCGGACGCTCGCTCAGTACGAAACCCTCAAGGACATCATCGCGATGCTGGGCTTGGAGCAACTGGCCCCCGAAGATCGCAAAGTAGTCGCCCGCGCCCGGCGGCTGGAGCGGTTCCTCACGCAGCCGTTCTTCGCCACCGAGAAGTTTAGCGGCATCAAGGGGAAACTCGTCAGCCTCAAAGACTCGCTCGACGGATGCGAACGAATCCTGCGCGACGAGTTCAAAGACTACCCGGAAAGCGCTCTCTACATGATCGGGGCGATTGACGAAGCGAAGGGAAAAGCGAAAGCCGCTAAGCCTGTAGCTAAAGCCGAGCCTGAGTCCAAGAACACGAAGGCCGATCCGAAAACCAAACCGGAGGTCGAACATGCCGCAGCCGGCACTCATGAATCTTAAGATTCTCCTTCCGTTCGGAATCTTCGCCGAGAAAACGGGTGTTTCGCGTATCGTTGCGGACACCCGCGAGGGCTCCCTCGGGCTCTTGCCACACCGGCGGGATTGCGTTGCGGCGCTCGCGCCCGGAATTCTGATCTACCAGAACGAAGGGGAAAGCGAGGTTTACGTGGCCGTCGATGAAGGGGTATTGGTCAAGACCGGCTTAGACGTGCACGTGTCCGTGCGCAACGCAATTGGCGGAACGGACCTCGGCCAGCTACATGAGGCGGTGAAGAGGGAGTTTCTGAACCTGAGCGAACGGGAACAGAGCGTCCGCTCGGTGATGGCGATCATGGAGAGCGATTTCATCCGCCGCTTAGCGGAGTTTCACCATGACTGAGCCATCGGAGTTCATCCGAAAGGTCGGCGCGAAGGCAGCGCGTAAGCTCAAGGCGCGGCGTAACTCCACGCAGGGCGTCTGGCTCGGGTTGGGCATGATGGGGCTTATCGGCTGGTCGGTCGTGGTTCCGACACTGCTCGGCGCGGCGCTCGGTGTTTGGTTGGACAAACACCACGCGGGCAAGCATTCCTGGACGCTGGCTCTGTTGGTCGCCGGCCTGTTCATCGGCTGTCTAAATGCGTGGCATTGGGTCACCAAGGAAGAGAAGGAAATGGGAGAGGAAGAGGAGAATCACGATGAATGAAACTTGGAGTCTGTTGCTGGCTCTGGTGACCGGCGTTTTACTTGGTGCGATATTCTTCGGCGGCCTTTGGTGGACCGTTCGCAAAGGCTTCTCGTCCCAACAGCCCGCGCTTTGGTTCTTCGGCAGCATGTTGCTGCGAACCGGCGTTACCCTGGCCGGATTCTATTTCGTCGCTCGCGGGCATTGGGAGAGGCTGCTGGTGTGCCTCTTCGGATTCGTCATGGCACGCGTGATCGTGACCCAACTCAGTCGAGTGGAGGACAAGCCATGCACCTTAGCTCCGATGAGATGATCTTCTGGCAACACGGATTTTTCAAACTCAACGGCACCATTGTGTTCACGTGGGGACTGATGCT
>JBEKBK010000361.1:0-8931 GCA_050015435.1 Bryobacteraceae bacterium | reverse complement strand
ACGCCGCCAATCCCGCCAATTCCTCCATCGACATCACCATCGATGCGACCAGCATCAGCACTCGCGAACCGCAGCGCGATGAACATTTGAAGAGTGCTGATTTTCTCGATGTCGCCAAGTTTCCTACGATTACCTTCAAGTCAAGGGATGTCATTCCGTCCGGGAAAGACTCCTTCGAGGTGACCGGCGACCTGACCATTCACGGCGTGACCCAGGAGGTCGCGCTGGCGGTAGATAGCGTGACTCCTGAAGCCAAAGATCCGTGGGGAAACCTGCGCCGCGGTGCCAGCGCCACCGTCACCATTAGCCGCGGGAATTTCGGGCTGGGCTGGAACAGCGTGCTCGAAGCCGGCGGCGTGATGGTCGGCGAAGAAGTGCATATCACCATCGAGGTCGAGATGGCCCGCAAAGCCGCGTAGACGCTTAGGGCGCTTATCCTGCAATTCCGGCCAGCCTTTTGTAGGCCCGGATCGCGGTGTTTTGAAACTCCCACGCTTGTTGGCCCGCTGGTGGCGCTCCTTTCCACTCAACTTGCCACGCGAACCCTTGCATAAGCGGCCTCGCCACTACCGTCAGGGCCTGATCCGCAAATTCGGGATATCGTTGGGCGGCTTCGGCGAGAGCAAGGCGGTTCAATTCAGGGTCGATTTCAAGCATGCGATTATGATATCGTCGCTGGCTTCCGAGGTTAGAGCAGATTGATACCGGATATCCGCAGCATCCAAATCACGAGCCAGATCGCGATCGCTGCTACGACGACATAACGAATCCATTGCCCGACGGTTCGCGGCTCGGTGCGATTTGGCATATCATCCTCCATAATAGAAGTGAAGTGCTTCGAGTTGCCGCATTCGTCCTGGCGTTTGCCGCTGCCGTCTTTGGTGCGACGGAAAGGTTGTACCTCAAAGACGGCACCTACCAGCTCACCAACGAATATCAGGTGCTTTCCGATCGTGTCCGCTTCTACAGCACCGAGCGGAGCCAGTGGGAAGAGATCCCGCTCGAAATGGTCGACCTGAATCGCACCAAAAAGGAAGTCGCGGATCACGAGTCCGAGGTTCAGGCTGAAACCAAGGCGCAATCCGAAGAGGACGCCGCTGAGCGTGCCGAGCGCCAGGAGATCGAGCGTGTTCCCGTCGCGGCGGGAGCCTACTACATCCATGACGATAAGATGGAGCCGCTGACGGCGGCGGAGTCAAAAGTCGTCAGCGATACCAAGCGCACGGTGTTGAAGTTCATGTCACCGCTCCCCATGGTCAGCGGCAAAGCGACGCTCGAGATCGATGGCGACGCGGCTGCATTCCGCGTGACGCAGAACCGGCCGGAGTTTTATTTCCGCCTTTCAAACGAGGAACAGTTCGGGATCATCAAGCTCACGCCCAAGAAGGGTGGTAAGGCGCGGATCGTCGAAAACATCACTATAGTACCCGTCAGTAAAGAGGTGATCGAAGAACAAAAGACGGTTGCGATCTTCAAACGGCAAGTGGGAGATCTACTGTTCAAGATCTGGCCCGAGGAGGCCCTCGAACCCGGTGAGTACGCGCTCATCGAATATACGCCCGTCGAGATGAGCGACAAATCGGTGAACCTTCAGGTGTTTGATTTTAGCGTCGGCGCGGCGCACTGATCATCCCGCGATCCTGCGGAAGAAATCGAGGGATTGCTGCGCGCAGGTCTCCCAGCGGAACTGTCGGGCGCGCTGCCGCCCGCACAATGCCAGGGCTAGGCGTTGTGACTCGGATTCGAGCAATCGAGTCAAGCCCTGAGCCAGTTCGCCAGGACTTTGAGGATCCGCCAACAGAGCGCCGCCGCCCGTGATTTCAGGAAGGCATGAAGTATTCGAGGTAAGGACCGCGACCCGCGCCGCCATCGCCTGCACCACAGGAAAACCGAATCCCTCATAAAACGACGGATAAACGAACACCGTTGCGCCCGCGACCAAGCCTGGCAGATCCGCTTCCGGGACGTAGCCGACGTAGTCGGCTTCGGCGCGAATCCGGGCGACGGTCGATTCCGTGTTCCAACCTTGCGGGCCCGCGATCACTAGATCGAACTCCTGGCGCGTTTCGGATTTGAGCTGGCGCCACGCATCCAGCAGTGTGTCGAGATTCTTACGCGGTTCAATCGTGCCGACGTAGAGCACGTACGGCTTCTCGCGTGGGGTCGGAACGGCGTCGAAATATTCGTCCGCGATTCCGGAGTAGATGGTCTGGATTCGATCCGGATCAATCTTCAGGACACGGATGGCATCCTGCCGCGTATTCTCAGAGACGGCAATGAGTCCGTTCGCCCTGCGCAGAACGTGTTCAGCGAAGCTGCTATCGGCGCGGACGTTCGCGGCAGTATGAAACTGCGGCATCAGCCAGCAGGTTAGATCGTGGATGGTGGCGGTCAGCTTTACGCGCCGAGGCGCGAGGCGCACCTGATTCGAGGCGTGAAAAATGTCCGACCCCGATAGAATCCAATCGAGCGCGGGATTTCCGGGGACATTGACGAAATAAAGCAAGGCGAGCCGGGGCAGCGTCTGCCAAGCGGGGATCGTCGAGGCCTCGTGGTCCAGCCGGCCGAAGTCCGCCAAGTATGGAAATGCTCGAATCTCATCGTTGAGCGCCTGACGGCGGAGATGGCGCACCCAGTGGTAGGTGTAACTTTTAATGCCAGCGCTTCGTAGTAGAGCGGACGTAGCGTCGATGGTGACTCGCATTGTTACTGATTCGAGAAAACGAATTTTCCGCCGCTCTCGACCACCGTGTGCAGCGAATCGCGGCCGACCAAGCGAGCCAATCGCTCGACCTGCGGCCGCTCGACGCAAATGTAGTAACGCTCCGAAGAAAGCCAATGCGCCCGGAACCCCGAATCGTCCAGGAATACGTCCTGAGGCGCATCCGGTGCATAGGAACCGTATTCGATGTTATTCACCCGGCCGTTCAGTAGCGACAAGCGCTGGCCGTGGTAGGCTTCGGCATAAAACACGACGGAAGAGAACGTGTAGTACTGGTCATCTAGGATCAACTTTCCCGGCGGCGCATGATTGAGAGCCTCGGCCAGCGGCCGGGAGGAAAGGTAAGGATCGAAGGTTACCAGGGCGAGCCGCGCGGCATGGAAGAACAGAATCATCATCACCACCACGCCGGCCAGCTTGCCCCGAAACCCCGCCGTCGCGCCCACCAGGAACGCAATTCCGGCCAGGATCAGCGGTGTGCGCAGATAGGCAAACGATGCGAGCGTCAGATCGCCCATGTGGGCTAGAGAGAGTGTGTACGCGCTCGGGTCCTGTGGAGCGAGCGCGCGTGAAATATCACCGGGCGCCGGAAGATTCCACACCTGCGAAAGAATGAAGACGATCACGATTGCCGCTAGAGATGCGACGACGGCCAGCCCGATATTTCCCCGGCGCACCCAGGCGGTGGCTCGCGGGTCCACCAGCGCGCTGCCCAACAGGAGCGCCAGCGCCGGATAGCAAGGCATTGAATAATATTCCTGGGTGGACGAAAACGTGAAGAACGTCAGCAGGAAGCCCGCCCAGCACAGGCATAACAATCGCAGCTTCCCGGCGCGATCGAGAGGCTGAAAAGACAACTTGGATACGGCCGGAAAGTAAACACTCCACGGAAACAGCCACAACAAGTGAAACAGCCAAAAGTAGAGCCGCGGTACCGTATTGTAGTCGCGTGGATAGCGCAGGTTCAAAAAGCGCAACACCTGTTCATTCATGAAGTAGAACCAGAAGAACCCCCGATATTCCCCGGCTGCGCTGTGCATGGTGAAATCGAAGTAAGGAGGATTGCGTAAGGTCGCCAGCACATGCCACGGAGCCGCGATCGCCAGAGCAATCAGCAATCCGCGGAACAAGTGCAATCGTTTCCATACCGCAAGGGACCCGATCTGCCTGGTGAACGCCAGATACAAGAGCGCCGCCGCTACGGGAAACACCGCCCCTATCAGGCCCTTGAGTAGCAGACCGCTTCCAATCGCCGCGGCCATCACAGCGCTCCACAGGGCGGGCCTCGGCTCCTCGGGATCGAGCGCGCGTAAGAAAGACCACATCGCCAGTGATATGGTCGCGGAGATGATTACGTCCGGAATCTGCACGCGAGTGAACAGGAACACGCCCACCGACGTCGCCACGATCAGACCCGAATACAATCCTGCGCAAGACGAGAAGGCCCAGGTGCCGATGCGAAACGTCAGCCAGCACAACACCACGGTAGAAAGAGCTACGGGAAGCCGCGCCGCCCAGTCGCGCACGCCGAAGATCTTGTAGCAGATCGCGATCATCCAGTATTTCAGTGGAGCCTTTTCGAGGTAGGCGATGCCGTCCAGGCGCGCGGTGACCCAATCGCCCGAATCGAGCATGTTGCGCGCGATCTGAGCTTGGACGGCGTCCATGTCGTCCATGAGCGAAGGGGGGCTGATGATGCAGCCCACAAAAATGACGACGGCGACCGCGAGGACGATCAGCTCGTAACGGCGATTGATTCCGGAATCTCGGGAGTCCTCTCGGGAAGAGATGGTGGCTCGATGCCCCATCTTCTCATCCAAAGGAAGAGAACCAGTAGACCCCATAGATGATAACCGAGATTAGCACGGCGTTCGAGATGCGCGCGCACAGCCGCTTCGATCGCTTTCCAGGAAAAAATGCCGCTGGCGCGCACGTTACTTTCGCTCAATGTTTCGAGTAGGAGCGGGCGCAAAATCGTTCGCAGCCAGTGATGCACTGGGATGTCAAAACCCTCTTTGGGACGGGACAACACCGCGGGCGGTAAACGATCCTTCATCAGCTCACGGAGTAGAACCTTCAGGCGCCCGCCTCGAATCTTCATCCCTTCAGGCAGAGATGCGGCAAATTCCACCACTCGATGATCGAGGAATGGAGGGCGCAGCTCGAGCGAATGCGCCATGCTCATCCGGTCGGTCTTGTACAAAATGTCATCCGGCAGATAATAGAGCTGGTCCAGCCAAAGGAAGCGATTCAAGTACCCGGTGTTTCCCCCTTTGGCTTCGGGAAGCACCAAAGGCTCAGGCTCGACTGCATTGAAACCCTCCCGCAGACGGAGCTTCTCGGAACTGCCGAACGTTCCGTTCCAGAACAGGTGGGCAGACACCGGGTCAAGCAGCGATCCATTCAAGAGGCGCGTAACCTTATAATCCCAGCCAATCTTCTCGTCCGAGACAGGCAGAAGGCGCGTCAAGTGAGCGGCGAGTCTCCGCACCGCGAGCGGCAGCTTTCGAATGGTACGAGCATAGCCGTCCGCGAGATAAGTGTTGTACCCGCCGAACAGCTCATCCGCTCCATCCCCGGATAACGCTACCGTCACCTGACTGCGGCACATCTTCGACAGAAACCAGACCGGCACCGCTCCGGCGTCAGCGCCAGGCTCGTCGGAGTAGAATGCGAACTCTTCAATCGCGGATTGGATATCCACGTTCGAGCCGAGATCGAATTCATGGTGCTCGGTCTGGTAACGTTGCGCCACCTCGCGGAAATAGGAACTCTCGTCAAACTGCCGCCCCTCAAACGAAATCGAGAACGTTTTCAATTTCTTCGAGGAGGCTTCGGTGGCGTAATGCAGAATCGTGGAGGAATCCAGGCCTCCGCTCGACCAGATGCCGAGCGGTACGTCGGAGACCATGTGTTCCTTTACGGCGTCTCGCAGCAGACGATCCAGCTCGTGTTTGGCGTCTTCCAGGTCAAGTCCCCGGCGAGGACGAAAATCGAGGCTCCAGTAGCTCGCCCTCGACAGATTTCCCTCACGCCATTCCATACACTGGACGGGCCGCATCTTTTCGATTCCCGCCACCAAGGTGCGGGGGCTGGGGACGTAATTCAGCGAGAGATAGTGATCGAGGCCCGCGGCGCTCATGCGGCGATCGAACTCCGGTTGGAGCAGGATTGACTTGAGTTCGGAACCAAAGTAAAGGTTCCCCGCACGGCACGCGTAGTAGAGCGGCTTGATCCCGATCCGGTCCCTCACCAGAATCAGCCGCCGCCGCGATTCCGTCCAGAACGCGGCAGCGAACATGCCCCGGACCTTTTTAAAAGCCTCGACGTCCCATTCAAGGAAGGCGTGCAGGAAGGTCTCCGTGTCGCAACGGGACTTGAAGACGTGCCCCGCGCGCGCGAGTTCCTGGCGCAACTCGCTGTCGTTATAGATTTCGCCGTTGAAGACCAGGACGGTATCGCCATCGTCACTGATCATGGGCTGATCGCCGTGCTCCAAATCAATGATCTTCAGGCGCACGGCTCCCAGCGATACGTGGGGCGATTCCCAAACGCCCTGCTGGTCCGGACCGCGATGAATCAGCGCACGCGTGATCCGCCAAATGGCGGCCGAATCAGACTCCGGTTTAGAATGAGTGAACCCGGCTATGCCGCACAAAGGACCAAATCCCCATGCGTCCCTATTTCCAACGGGACGCTTTCCGTTGAAGATAGCATATCGCGGTTACGGTTCGAGTTGCTCGGGAAACACGGCATACCCCTGCGGCGGGGGGAACAGTTGCTCCAAGGCGATCAGACGCCGGCGCAGAAATCGGCTGGGCAATTGTCGCGGACCTGTGTCGACATCAATGTCGCAACAGATGCCATGCAGATACAGTGTGAGCGTATCGATAAAGGATTGCTGAGCGTACTCGCGGAACGCCCTTCCTCCCCGCACGCCCTTGATCCGGCGGAGGGCCTGCTTCAAGCGCCAGCTCGGCTCGTCTACTTCTCCATGCGCGTCCGCAGTCAGTTCCTCACGCAGCACGCGGCAGTAGGTGCTCTCAATTTCCTCGCTCCAGTGCTCGCCAAGGAGCGTAGCCAGAAGATGGTAAAAGCGGTAATGGTATTCGGCCACTTCCTGGTCCTTCAGCGCGAAAGCGAGAACGGTCTCCTCCCCGAGTTTGAGCTGGGTTGAAGTGGATAAGCGGCCTTCGGGCGGCTTCTCGATCGAGATGTAATCCGCAGCCAGGGATTTCGTTTTGCTCTTTTCCCGCCCGTTGGCCTTCTCGAGATAAGGCACCAACAGAATCGAAATCTTGGGCAGCGCGGAAGCGATGGTTGGAGGTAGTGAGGCGACAGGTTCCTCCAGGTATTCCTTCAGGTCCTCCTCCGACATGGGGACGGACGCACAGAAATATGAAAACGTGTTACTAAGCGGAATCATGTCGCCACGGAAACGCTCCGCGAACTGGCGAACGCTCAGCTTAGAAAGATCGAATTGGGCCGGCATGAGTTGGACTGACACTATTCTATATGCAAAGTGAGGCGCGGGAAGTGGGGTAGTCCGGCCTACGCCATTTCACGGGTTCGGATGGGCTTCGCGCCCGGTCTGCAACTGATGGGCCCATTGAACCAGACGTTTCAAGCTTTTTACAACTGACGCCTTAGTTGTTTCATCCACCAGGTTTCCGTGTTCGTCGAAACGTTGCGAAGCATTCCCTACCATCACTTCCGGTTGGCTGATGGGATGCATGTTCAGGAAAACGAAGATCTGGCGCAAGTGGTATTGTGCCCGGGACGTGCCCTGCGGACCGACGCTTGCACCCATGACTGCCACCGGCTTGTCGTTCCACGCGCTGTCACCATAGGGCCGTGACGCCCAATCGATCGCATTCTTCAGCACGCCGGGAACCGAATAGTTGTATTCGGGCGTGACGAGCAAGATCGCGTCTGCGGCCCGGATGCGAGATTTCAGTTCCGTGACGATTGCTGGGGGATTCGCTTCCTCGTCTTGATTGAAAGGAGGAATGCGGTCCAACTCGAAGGTCTCGACTTGGACGCCGTCTGGCGCCAGTTGTTGCGCGGCTCGCAAGAGCGCGCGATTGTACGACGCCTTTCGCAAGCTGCCCGCGATCCCGAGAATCGTGAAGGTCTCGCCCATGCTCACAGTATAAATGCCAGCCTAGATTAAATCGCACAAAAATGCGTTCCGATGTTTACAGCACGGCTCCGAACTTGTAACCTCGTAGGGGAGCCTGGACATTTGCGACGCGACCGCCAACAGTCGCGGCCTTTTCTGCGCCGCACCGCCAATCTTTCGCTCGTCAAGTTCAGAATCATCGCTTTTCTGGCCGTTCTCGGGCCGGGATTCATAACCGCAAACGTTGACAATGATCCCGGCGGAATCCTGACCTATTCGCAAGCGGGAGCCAAGTTCGGCTATACCCTGCTTTGGACCTTGATCCCGACTACCATTGCTCTCATCGTGGTGCAGGAGATGGCTGCGCGCATGGGAGCCGTGACCGGCAAAGGTCTGTCAGACCTAATTCGGGAAGAATTCGGTATCCGGGCGACCTTTATCACGATGGCCATCCTGGGCATCGCGGATTTCGGCAATATTGCCGCGGAGTTCGCGGGCCTTGCCTCGGGCATGTCGATTTTCAAGGTCAACAAGTACATCGCCGTCCCGCTGGGCGCAGCGTTGGTGTGGACCGTGATCGTGCGCGGCCGGTACAAGCCAGTGGAACGTATTCTGATTCTGTTCTCACTCATCTACTTCACCTATCCGATTTCCGCCTATCTGGCCAAGCCGGATTGGCAGCTCGCGCTGCACGATACGTTCGTTCCGGTATTTAATCGGGATCCTCAATACCTGATCATGATCGTGGGCCTGATCGGTACCACGATCACCCCCTGGATGCAGTTTTATCTGCAAGCGTCCATCGTGGAAAAAGGGATCGATCAGCGGCACTTTTCCCTGAGCCGCTGGGATGTGATCCTGGGCTGCATCGTAACCGATGTGATCGCCTTCTTCATCGTGGTAGCGTGCGCGGCAACCATCTACAAGTCCGGTCATGGCGAGCTCACGGACCCTGCCGAAGCCGCGTTGGCGCTACGCCCGTTTGCCGGACAGTTTGCGTCGATCTTGTTTGCCGTGGGCCTGGTGAACGCATCGTTGCTTTCGGCGGCGATCCTGCCGCTGGCCACGGCGTACAACGTCTGTGAAG
>JBEKBK010000360.1:0-8937 GCA_050015435.1 Bryobacteraceae bacterium | reverse complement strand
GCTTTGTCAGTTGGCTTCATCCGCTTCGTTTCCTCCACGGTATGCAACCCAAGCTACGGGATCTCTGACTATTACCCCGGTGGGACTTCCTCCCACTGAACATGCCAGCCTTCGCTGGACGCACAATGGCCCGAATGTTTAATTTAATCAACGATCAGCGTTATTTAATCTGGCGCGGGCAAGACACTTCATGCTGTGGTCGACCGTGGTGCTGAATCTGGCATCCGCGAGTCTGACGCTAGGACAGGCGCCGCGTCCTCTGCCGCCTCCAAATGCGCCACCATCCGGTCAACAGCCACAATCTCCGCCGCCGCAAGATCCGGGTCCTCGAAGCGGGGCCCCTGGCGCGGGCGGCGCGATTGCCGGTCTGACGGCCGCGCAGCAGTTTCTGTTTAACACCGCACAGACCACCTTCAACGAAGTGGATTCCGTTTCCGGCACCATCCCCGGAGAGACGGGCTTAGGTCTTGGACCGAGCTTTAACTTAAACAGTTGCGCCGGCTGCCACGCCTTCCCCTCCGCCGGAGGAAGCAGCCCGCAGGTGAACCCCCAGGTTACTGTCGGCCGTCTCCATGGCGCGAGCAACGTAATTCCGCCCTTCATCATCGCCAATGGCCCGGTCCGCGAAGTGCGCTTCAAGCTCAATCCCGACGGATCAGCCGATGGCGGTGTGCACGATTTGTTTGTGATTACCGGCCGTCTGGATGCGCCCCAGGGATGCGCGATCGCTCAAACCGATTTCAACTCGCAAGCGGCGGCCGGAAACTTAAGCTTTCGGATCCCCACGCCGCTGTTCGGGGGCGGTTTGATTGAGGCCATCACCGACGCGACGATTCTCGCCAACGAGAGTGCCAATGCCTCGATGAAGGCTGCTTTCGGTATTTCAGGTCACGAGAACCGGTCGGCCAACGACGGCACGATCACCCGGTACGGGTGGAAGGCGCAAAATAAGTCGCTCCTGATGTTCGCGGGCGAGGCTTATAACGTAGAGCAGGGCGTCACCAATGAACTTTTTCCGAATGCGCGGCAGACTGACCCACATTGCGATGCGAACGGGAACCCGGAAGACCACACTGATTTCTCATCCGGCGCTGCGGGAGACATTGTCAACTTTGCGATATTCATGCGGCTTCTGGCGCCTCCGCAGGCGGTAACGTCCTACGGAAATGTAACGGCGACATCCATTCAGTCGGGCCACGACCTGTTCGTCCAGACCGGATGTGTTCTCTGTCATACGGAAAGTCTGGCTACCGGGAACGCTTCGGTGGCTGCGCTCTCGAATCAGACGGCTCGGCTGTTCTCAGACTTGCTCGTGCACAACGTGGGTTCTGGTTTGGCGGACGGGATCGCGCAAGGCAATGCTAACGGAAGTGAATTCCGCACGGCCCCGCTGTGGGGACTGGGACAAAGGCTCTTCTTCCTTCACGACGGCCGCGCTCCGGATCTTATGCAGGCCATCCAGGCCCATACAAGCTCCGGCTCCGAAGCGAATGTCGCGGTCGGCAATTTCAACGCGCTGACTCCAACGAGCCAGCAAAGCATCCTGAACTTTCTGAGATCGCTATAGAAGTCGGCTTCCTCCCTTTCATCCGATTGACAAGTTCGGGTCGGAAGGTTTATCGTATGCGAAAGGTATACAATTTCGCACGCGGAACCAGAACAGCTTTAGTCCCCGCCGAACTAATGCGACCGTCGTATCGATCAGGGAGGAAAGCAGCGATGTTTCACAAACTCAGCAGTAACATTCTACGCGCAACCTGTTTGCTGGCAGTTCTCAGCGCAGGGTTGGTGTGCGCACAATATACGACCGGAACGGTGCAGGGCACACTGACCGATCCAACCGGAGCGATAGTCGCAAACGGGACGGTAACGTTGCGCAGCATCGATACCAACGCCAGCCGCCAGTTCAAGTCCGGCAGCGACGGACTCTATTATTTTTCCGCCGTCCCTCCGGGCAACTACGAGTTAACCGTGGAAGCTCCCGGATTCAACAAGGCTGTGACCCAGTTCGCGGCTTTGGCAAGCCAGACCGTGACGCAGGACGTCCGGTTGACGGTCGGCGGCACCAGTACCACGGTCGAGGTTTCCGTTCAATCTTCCGCGGTCGAACTGGACAAATCGGACCCGCAGTTGAGCACTAATCGCGATCCACTCGAGGTCAACGATCTTCCCACGCTACACAGCTCCACTGGCTTAGTGACTTATGATCCGGGTGCTCAGCCGATGTACAATCCCCGCGGCGGCGGAAGTCTGGTGAAGTTGAGTGGCGCTCAAACCGGGCAGATCTCGGCCAACGGCGAACGCGCGGAGGATTCCAACGCCGAGCTGGACTTCACCGACGCGAACGACTGGGAGTTCGGCGGATTCGCCTTGGGGACCGTGTCCACCCTGGCCCCTGACTTCGTTCAGGAGTTCAAAGTCCTGACGTCCAACATTCCCGCGGAATATGGCATCAAGGCCGGCGGCGAGATCGAGGTCATCACCAAGAGCGGGACCAATAGCTGGCACGGGGAAGCAAACGATTATATCCAGAACGATTACTTCAACGCTCAAAATTACGGCAACACCACCGGTAAGGCTGCGCGTACCGACATCAACAACTACGGTTTTTCCACCGGTGGTCCGGCAATCAAAAACAAGCTGTTCTTCTTCGGTGGATGGCACCAGAACAGGAACATTGCTGCCGGCAGCACCTATAACGCGGCCTTGCCGACGGCGGCGGCGATCGCGACCGTCACCGATCCGGGGATCAAGTCTATCATTCAACAATATTTTCCTTTGCCGACTGTCCCGACCAGCAATCCTCTGATTGGGGACCTGCCAATCAACTACTCGAGTCCGGGCAAGGGTTATCAATTCCTGTTGCGGGGCGACTATAGCTTTTCCGACAAAAATTCCCTGGCGATACGCTATTTTCAAAGCACAGCCAATACCGTGCTGCCCTATATCGGTTCTCTCGTAGGTCTGGCGAATGAAGGCGCTCTCATCACCTCCGAATCGCGGAACGCGAATATTACCGATACCTGGCAGGTCAACGGGAACACAGTGAATCAATTTCGCGCGGCGTACGCCCGGTCCGTCGGCTTCCTTCCGGCTCAGATGCAAAATCCCGGGCCCTATTTTCAAATTACCGGATTGATCACGTTCGGCGAATACGGCGGTTTCCCGCAAGGGCGCATCTTCAATATTTATCAAATAAATGATGTGGTCTCACAAGCGCACGGGAAGCATCAGATCACGGCTGGGTTCGACATACACGATATCCAGGACAACTCGTACAACGCTGGGACCTCACCTTCATTCACGCGTGGATATTTCATCTTCCCGAGCGAAGCCGCGTTTCTTGCTGCCCAGCCCTCCTCTTACAGCCAGTTGTTCGGACCCTCCGCCGCGCCATTCCGGACGAAATTGATCAGCGCTTTTGCGCAAGATGATTATCGGATCACCTCTAGCCTGACTTTGAACCTCGGGCTGCGTTGGGAGTATCAGGGGGCGATCAACGTCGCCGGCGGCCAATTTTCACTTCTCGATACCGACAAGCCCGGCGCGATTGGAGCCGCGGGCGCCGGTCCGCTCGGATCGTTTCAGGTAGGAAACCCGGTCATTCATTCGAATCCGGCGAATTTCGCTCCCCGCGTTGGGTTCGCGTGGAATCCTCGAAATGGCCATCTCGTGGTTCGGGGCGGTTACGGGATCTTTTATAACGCGTTCAGTTTCACGCCGCTTGCCGATCAAGGGCGAACCAGCCCGCCGGTGGCCTATAACGCAACGCTCACCACTTTCGGAGGCGCAAATTCGATCGCGGCGCTCTTAGCCGGCAATTCTCCGTTTCAGCAACAATGGGCAGCTCAGTCCGCGACCGGTGGGTTCGGCACGCTCACCAATTTCGGCTCCATCACCACAACGAATCCGAACCTCAGAAATTCGTATGTTCAACAATACAATTTCACGGTCGAATACCAACTGCCGTTCGGAATGGTCGCGAACGCCGGATACGTCGGGGCAAGGGGTACGCATCTCGCCGCGTTCCTTCCAGTGAACTCGTTCGCTCCATCCAAGGTGCCCGCGCCAGCGACCAGCGTCGCGGACGAGATGGCGAGGCTTTCCCAGTTCCAGGCCGTGTCGGCGCAGGAAGGGTCCGGGACGCTTCGTTTGGACCCGCGTTTCGTGCAGGTCGACCTGATTACGAATGCGGCCAACTCGGACTACAATTCACTGCAAATCGGTTTACGAAAATCGCTGGCAAAAGGCCTGATGGTGCAGACTTCGTTCACCTGGTCCAAGTCCATCGACGACGAGTCAACCGCATATCCCACCCAGGATTATCTCGGGGATGGCATTCCTCAATCGGTTTCCAATCTCGGCCTCAGCCGGGCGGTGTCGAATTTCGATATTCCGAAGCGATTCCTGCTGACTGGCCTTTACAATCTCCCCTTTGGTAGAGGGCGAACGGATGCGTTTTCCCGCTATGTCTTGGGTGGATGGCAGATCGCAGCAGTGATGGTTGCTCAGTCTGGCGTTCCCATCAACATTTTCTCAGGGCCAGTCACCGTATCGGGTACGGCTTTCTCCGATGTAAACATGGACGGCAACACGGCGGGTGGGACTGCGTCGGATAACACGCTGGCCAACTGCCTGCCGCTCAGTGCGGGCGGCTTGAGGCTATCGTCTGGGTTTTCAAGTCCATATTCGTATTCTCAACCGCTGCTCGGTAATAACGGGAGCTGCGGCCGCAACGTCGCTCGCGAACCCGGACTGTTCAACATAAACACTTCCTTGATGAAGAGTTTCCTGCTCGGCGAGCACGGCCCGCTGGGCTCTGGCCCTTGGAATCTGCAGTTGCGCGCCGAGTACTACAATACGCTGAATGATCCCCGGTTCTACGTTGCGAGCGTGAATAGCTTATACGTCAGCAACCCGACGACTTTCGGCTCATTGACGGCGCTGCCGCAGCGCAAGGCCGAAATGGCGATTCGACTGATTTGGTAAGGAGTTCTGGTAACAGGAGAGCATGAATAATCTTTCGGTGTTTCGTGTCGATCAGAAAGTGGCCCTGGTGGTCGGGGCCGGGTCTGGCATAGGCCAGGCGGCCGCGGTCGCGCTGGGGCAGTCCGGCGCGACCGTCGTGTGCGCGGACGTCAAACTCGAGGCCGCGCAGGCGACTGCGGATCGGATGGTGAAGGAGGGATCGCAAGCCGACGCCTGCATGATCGATATTCGTAGTAAAGAGAGCGTCCAGCAGCAGGTCGACAAGATCACGAAAGAGCACGGCAATATCGACATTTTGGTGGCGACGCCGGCGGTCAACGTTCGGAAACGGCTGCTTACTTACACGGATGAAGAACTCGACCGCGTCATCGATCTGAACCTCAAAGGGAGTTTTCGCATCGCGCGAGCCGTTGCGCAGGTTATGAGCGATCATGGGGGCGGGAGTATTATCCTGACCTCGTCGATTCGCTCACTTTTAGTGGAGCCGGGCCAGGGAGTCTACGCAGCGACCAAGGCGTCACTCGTTCAGTTGGCGCGCGGTTTCGCGGTCGAGCTCGCCGCGAAAAATATCCGCGTGAACGCGGTCGCGCCGGGCGTGATTGAGACGCCCCTGACCGAACCGATCAAGAACAGTCCGGATTGGTATGCCGCCTATGGCAATCGTTCCGCGCTGAAGCGTTGGGCGAAGCCTGAAGAAGTCGCGTGGCCCATCGTGTTTCTCTGCTCTAACGCGGCCAGCTACATTACTGGGACAGTATTGTTCGTCGACGGCGGATGGACCGCGATCGACGGGCGGTTCGAACCGCCGCTTTAATATGTCAACACCAGTTACTCACGGGAAGGAGACCACAGTGCTTCGCGCCGTGGACGCGATCGCGGAGGAAATGGTCGCGTTCCTAAAGGGGCTGGTGCGAATTCCCACGGTCAATCCTCCCGGAGAGGAATACGCGACGGGGGCAAATTTCATCGGCGCAAAACTCCAGGAACTAGGGTACGACGTCCAGTTCGTAGTCGCCGACGACCGTCCGGAACATACGCCGAAACATCCGCGCATCAATGTGATCGGCCACATGAGCGGAAGCCCGGCCCGGCCTCTGCTGCATTTCAACGGGCACTTCGATGTAGTTCCCGTGGGCGACGGTTGGACAGTGGAACCGTTCGGCGCCATGGTGCGGGATGGAAGAATGTATGGGCGCGGCACCGCCGACCAGAAAGCGGGTATCGCGGCTTCGATCTACGCTGTAGAAGCGATTCGGCGGGCAGGTGTGAAGCTGGGCGGAACAATCGAGCAGAGCGGAACGATTGACGAAGAAAGCGGCGGCTTCGCGGGTGTCGCCTGCCTCGCCTCGCGCGGTCTGATTCATCGCGACCGCACCGATTTCGTGATGATCACGGAGCCCTCTAACGTCGACCGGATTTGCATCGGCCATCGCGGCGTCTATTGGTTCAAGGTGGTTCAGCACGGCCGCATTGGGCACGGCAGCATGCCGTATCTGGGGATTAACGCGGCCGACCATCTCGGCGAATTGATTCACGAGATCAACCACGAGCTCAAGCCTCGGCTCGCGACCCGCGAGACGGAGATGCCGGTGGAACCTCCAGGCTCGCGCCGTCCGAGCATCAACATAAACTCGGTCTTCGGCGGTCAGCCCGAAGACGGAACGCAGACTCCCTGCGTGATCGATCGCGCCGGCGCGATCTTTGATCGAAGATTTCTGGCCGAAGAGCCGCTCGATCAAGTCCGGTCGGAGATACAAGACATGTTGACCGGGCTGAAGGCGCGCGATTCAGCTTTCCAGTACAGCATGGAAGACTTGATGATCGTGCACCCCACTCAGACCGATTCGTCTAGTCCGCTGATCGCCGCTGTTTCCGCGAGTATCGAAGAAGTGCTTGGCAAAAGGCCGCCGCTCATGGCGAGCCCTGGAACTTACGATCAGAAGCATGTGACTCGCATCGGTCACGTGCAGGACTGCATTGCGTATGGGCCGGGAATTTTAGATTTGGCACATCAGCCGGACGAGTATGTGATCATCGAAGACCTAGTGACCTCGGCGAAAGTGATGGCGCTGACCGCGATGCGCCTGCTGGGTACTGCATAAGGAGGCATATGGACCGTAGAGAACTGGCGCAGCGGCTTCTTGGAATTACTCTGGCCGCTGGCGTAAGCGAGTTCGCAGATGCCATGCCCAGCCCGCAAAATGCCGTGGCCGCCAGCGGTTCGGATTCCACGGAATGGCTCGGGCCAGGATCGATTACCGATGTCCCCGGAATTAAGATCGGCCATTTCACTCTCAAAACCCGCCCCACCGGATGCACCGTGATTCTATGCGAAGGCGGTGCGGTGGCAGGTGTGGACGTTCGCGGCTCCGCGCCTGGAACGCGCGAGACGGACCTGCTCAATCCGATCAATATGGTCCAGCAAGTACAGGCCGTTATTCTTTCGGGCGGCAGTGCATATGGTCTGGACACCGCTAGCGGCGTGATGCGATATCTCGAAAGTAAAGGTATCGGGTTCAAGATTGGCGCGGGCGTGGTGCCCATCGTTCCGGCCGCGATTCTAATGGATCTTGGCTTTGGTGGGGATTTCAAAATTCGCCCGACTGCGGATTCGGGATATGAAGCCTGCCTCGCGGCGACGAGTAATCCGGTGGTTCAAGGCAATGTAGGCGCCGGCGCTGGAGCCACCATCGGCAAAATGTTCGGGCAACAATTCGCCATGAAGGCGGGTCTGGGTTCGGCCAGCATCAAGGTCGGTAATACGGGGATCGTGGTGGGCGCCATTGTCGCCGTCAACGCTGTGGGCGATGTTACTAATCCAAAAACGGGAAAGATCATCGCGGGCGCCAGAGCGCAAGGCGGCGGATTCCGCAACGCCATGGACGAGATCAGGAAGGGGTATCGAGTGGCGCTGAATCCCGGCGCGAACACCACCATCGGCGTGGTCGCTACGAACGCGACGATGGAGAAAGTGCAAGTCTCCAAAGTCGCGCAGATGACCCACGATGGCTATGCGCGGGCGATCAACCCGGTACATACTCCGAGCGACGGAGATACCATCTTCGCGCTCGCCACCGGATCGCTCAAGACGAACGTGAATCACGGGATGATTGGCGCGCTCGCAGCCGAGGCGATGTCTCAGGCGATCGTCCGGGCCATTACCCATGCAGAGTCCGCCGGAGGACTCCCCAGTTATCGAGATGTGACTAAGGCGTAATCCAAGTCGAATGACGTCGACGCAAATGCTGTACCGCGAGCTCAAGCACGATATCGTGACCTGCGCTCTTCCTCCCGGCAAATCCTTTTCCGAGGACGAGCTGGGCCAGCGCTATCGGACCAGCCGCACCCCCGTGCGCGAAGCATGCCGTCACCTGGCTAGCGAAGGTTTCATGAATATCATTCCGTTCCGGGGATATTTTGTCGCGCCGTTGACCGTCGGAGAATTCAATAATCTTCAGGAAGTCCAGCTCATGGTGGATCCGTCGGCAGCCGGTTTGGCTGCGGACCGGGCGAGTCCGGAACAGGTCCAAGATTTGGAGAAATGGGCGCTTTACAAATACAAGGGACGGGAAAGCTATTACGAATTTCTGGACCAGAACCGGAGTCTGCACGTGGGAATCGCGGCGGCTGCCGCCAATGACAGGCTGGTGGAGATTGTTTCCAATGTTCACACCCGCCTGCTGCGATATTTCTACCTCGGCTTGTCCATGCACTCTTTCGGCGATGAAATCGTGAAGGAGCATTGCGCGATCGTCGAGGCGATCCGCAAGCACCGCGCAGCCGACGCTCGAAAGCACACGCGCGAACACATCGAGAACACCATGCGGCGAAGCGCCCGTCTTTGGACTGCGCCGGGGATTCGTGGTTTTATCGCGTTCGATTCGGGAAGCGGGGCATTCCCATCCGCGGCGCCGCGCACGCCCCGGAAACCGCTTATCCACAAACCGA
>JBEKBK010000359.1:0-8939 GCA_050015435.1 Bryobacteraceae bacterium | reverse complement strand
GGCGACGCCTTCGTCTTCATCGACCGGGAAACCGCACGCATCACCACTATCCTCGGCTATCCCACCCGCAGGCTCGCTCAGGTGGCCTGATCGGAAAATTTCAAATATGTTTGGCTAGCTTTGAGGTCCTTGAGCTTTGGATGGTTGACGTCTGTCTGCTTGACCGCCCTATCTATCATTCGATAGAGCTCAAGGGGATTAGATGCATCGCCATTCGCGATGGGGTTCAATTCTTGCGAAAACCAGACATAGTAGTTGTGACCAAGATGGTTAGATTCAATTTGGTAGGACATCCAGGTCTTGCACGCGAAATCGAGCGGCGCTGGGACTGGCGGAACGGTTAAAGCCATAGTCTTCTATTTTGCAACCTGTCTTCTTATGCGAGTCCAGCTGCATAATCTATACGCTATAACCCACCAATTTTACATCGCGCTTATGACGAAGGTAAAGCCACCGGCTAACTTCTTGATGGCGATTTAGAGGCAGATTCGGGTCACGATCCACTGAGATTCCCAATCAGACTTCAGTCCAATTTTGTTTTTTGGGCACCGCACAGGCCGAAGCTCAAGGGCCGAGCCGTGCGGGCAACGGCGCGCCGTTGACGGTGAACGTGGCCGCATCGGCTCCTGGCATTTTCACGGCGGACGCGAGCGGCGTGGATCAGGCGGTGGCGGTCAATAATTTATGAGACTGGCACTCTGAATTCCAGCGCTAAACCTGCGGCGCAGGGAAGCACTATCATCCTGTACGCAACCGGCGAAGGGCAGACTTGGCCAAACGGGGTGGATGGAAAGCCGGCGACGTCGCCGGTTCCCACACCGCTCCTTCCGGTGAAAGTGACCATCGGAGGCTTGCAGGCTGTGGTGCAGTATGCGGGCGGAGCCTATGATGAAGTGGCTGGCGTGCTGCAGCGCAACGTTGTGGTTCCGGCCACGTTGTCCGGAAGCGCGGTGCCTGTGGTGGTGCAAGTGGGCAACGCAGTGAGCCAGGCTGGAGTCACGATCGCGGTAGCGCAGTAACCTCGCGAAGCCTCCTGCCGACTCATTTTGGCGGGCCACGAGCGGATGTGCTGTATCATCAAAAATACACATCCGCATGATCCCTGACGTTATTCCAGAAGGCCTCACGTTTGACGATGTTCTGCTGCTTCCGGCGCGCAGCAACGTCGTGCCGGCCCAAACCGACACCCGCACCTGGCTCACCCGCAACATCGCGCTCAATATTCCGGTAGTCAGCTCGGCCATGGATACGGTGACTGAGTCCCACCTGGCCATCGCGCTCGCGCAGCAGGGCGGCATTGGGATCATTCATCGCAACATGAGCCCGGAGCGTCAGGCCGAGGAAGTAGACCGCGTAAAGCGCTCGGAAAGCGGAATGATCGTCGACCCGGTGACGGTGGACCCGGAACAGAAGATCTCCGACGCCCTGGACGTGATGAAAAGCTACCGCATTTCGGGTGTTCCGGTGACGAAGAAGGGAAAACTGGTCGGTATTTTAACCAATCGCGATTTGCGATTCGAGACCCGTTACGATCTGCCCATTGAAAGCGTGATGACCAAGGAAAACCTGGTCACCGTGGCCGTGGGCACCACTCTCGAAGAAGCGGAAGCCATTCTCCATCAGCATCGTATCGAGAAACTGCTGGTGGTCGACGAGCACTATAACTTGAAGGGCTTGATCACGGTCAAGGACATCCAGAAGAAGCTGAAGTATCCTAACGCCGCCAAAGACGCGCAGGGACGCCTGCGGGTGGGCGCGGCGCTTGGTTCCTCGGGCGATTTTCTGGAACGCGCTCAGGAGCTGGTTAAGAAGAAGGTCGACGTGCTGGCGATCGATTCCGCCCATGGCCACAGCGAGCGCGTGATGGAAGCGATTGTCGCGGTGAAGCGGGCCCTTCCGGACGTGCAGCTGATCGCCGGGAATGTCGCTACCTTCGAAGGCGCGCGCGACCTGATCGCGCTCGGCGTCGATGGCCTCAAGGTCGGAATCGGACCCGGTTCGATTTGCACCACGCGCGTCGTCAGCGGAGCGGGTGTGCCCCAGATCACGGCTATCGTGGAATGTTCCAAAGCCGCGCGGGGAACTGGAGTGCCACTGATCGCCGACGGCGGCATCAAGTTTTCGGGTGACGTCACGAAGGCGATCGCCGCCGGAGCCGACTGCGTCATGATCGGAAGCCTGTTCGCGGGCACGGAGGAGAGCCCCGGCGAAACGATTCTCTACCAGGGCCGCACGTTCAAAAGCTATCGCGGCATGGGTTCCATGGGCGCGATGACGCAGGGCTCTTCGGAACGCTACTCGCAAGACACGAGCGGCAAGCTGGTTCCGGAAGGTATCGAGGGCCGCGTTCCCTACAAGGGCATGCTGGCCGACCTGGTTTATCAACTGGTGGGCGGGTTGCGCGCCGGTATGGGCTACTGCGGATGCTTGACCATCGGCGACCTGAGAGAAAGCGCGCGATTCGTTCGAGTCACTTCAGCAGGCTTGCGGGAAAGCCACGTCCACGACGTGATCATTACCAAGGAAGCCCCCAACTATCGTTTGGAATAGCGCTACAAAATTCGTCCACGCAGTTCGCCCTGGGCAACCCGGATTTTCACTTCGGAGTCCGCGGGCGCATCTGCCGGCGCTTTGACGATCTTGCCTTCCCGTTCCACGATCGCGTAACCGCGGTCCAGGATTTTCAGCGGGCTTAACTGCGCCAAGTGTGCTTCCAGCGGACCCAGACTCATCCGAGCGCGGTTTAGCCGCAGATTCATCGCCTGCGCGACGGCCGCTTCACACGCTTCCACTCTCCGCCGCACATGCGCAAATTTCAAGCGCACGTCCTGTTGCCTTAAGCGCCCAGTGACGCGATCCAATGCGCGGCGTCTCGCATCGGACCCCGCGCGCCACAGATGCCGCAAACGATAGTCGAGTTCATCGACGCGCTGCATTTGCTTGCCGATCGCTCGATGCAGCCGGGCTTGATCCATCGCCAGACCATGCAGGCGCCGCGCAAGCAAAGCCAAGCTCAATCGCGCAGCCTGGCGGAGCTTGATCGCGGCTGCATCGAGCCTTTCCACCAGACTCTGGCGCGTGCAGATCACCATTTCGGCCGCGGCCGAAGGCGTGGGCGCGCGCAGGTCGGCCACGAAATCGGCAATGGTGAAATCGGTCTCATGACCCACGGCCGAAATCACGGGTACGGAGCAGGCCACAATCGCCCGGGCAACGCGTTCCTCGTTGAACGTCCACAGATCCTCGAGCGACCCTCCGCCTCGTGCGACGATCACCACTTCAGCCCAGCCTGAGCGGCTGAAATACTGGATTCCGGCGGTCACCTGCTCCACCGAGCCTTCGCCTTGCACCTGAGCCGGATAAATCCGCACATGACGTCCTGGGAAGCGGCGATCGAGGATTTGTAGGATGTCCCGGATGACGGCGCCTGTTGGCGAGGTCACGATGCCGATGCGTTCGGGTAGGGTGGGCAAAGGGCGCTTGCGGCTGGCGTCGAATAAGCCCTCGGCGGCCAGCTTCTTCTTCAATTGTTCGAATGCTAGTTGTAACGCCCCATGTCCTTGCGGCTCAATCGCCTCCACCACCAACTGGACTTCGCCGCGAGCGTCGTACACGTCCACCCGGCCCCGGGCCAGCACCGCGACCCCATCCTGCGGTTTGAACTTGAGATACCGGGCCGTCATCTTGTAGCAAACACATCGGATCTGCGCCGCTTCATCCTTCAGGGTGAAGTAATAGTGGCCGCTCGCGGGCAGCTTGGTGCCGGAAATTTCGCCGGCCACCCAGATGTCGGTAAAGTGGTCACCCAGGACGACTCGCATCCCCTCGGTGAGCTCGCTGACGGAATAGATCTGGGGCTCAGCACCCCAGTTGAGGGCAATTTGTTCCACAGGCAGGTTGATCTCAGGGTATTACAGAACTGCGCTCCGAAGCTGTGTAACACTGGAGTTTAGTGCGTAACACAGAACGAATTCACTCCACAACCATCCTTTGCGTCCGGCGGGATGGGAAGGTTGTTATGGCAGGTGACGGACAGGTAACCCTCGGTTCCGAAGTGCTGAAAGCTTCGGCCAAGAAGCTTCGCCGCTTGTTCAATGGCAAGATCATGGCTGGATTCGCCGGAGCGACCGCCGACGCGTTCGCTCTGTTCGCCCGCTTTGAGACGAAATTGGAACAACACAACGGAAACCTGGCCCGCAGCGTGGTTGAGTTGGCCAAGGATTGGCGGACGGATCGCATGCTGCGCCATTTGGAAGCGTTGCTTCTGGTGGCCGATGCGGGAGCTACCTACATCGTTAGCGGCACGGGCGACGTGATCGAACCGGATAACGATATCGCGGCGATCGGGTCCGGGGGACCCTTTGCCAAGTCCGCCGCCGTGGCGCTTATTCAAAACACGAAACTTTCGGCTCGCCAGATCGTCGAAAAAGCCATGAGCATCGCGGCCCAGACCTGCATCTACACCAACGAAAACATCGTCTATGAGGAGCTCGGCTGATGGTCATATACCTGCCTGCTCAAGCTGCTGAAGACGCGCCGGTTCTGGATGAGCTGACGCCGCGCGAAATCGTACGCGAACTCGATAAGTACGTCATCGGACAAGCCGACGCCAAACGCGCCGTCGCCATCGCACTGCGGAATCGCATCCGCCGCCAGAAACTCGATCCGGATATGGCGGATGAGGTGATGCCCAAAAACATCCTCATGATCGGCCCCACCGGTGTGGGTAAGACGGAGCTGGCGCGCCGCCTGGCGCGGCTGGCGAATTCGCCGTTTCTCAAAGTCGAGGCGAGCAAATTCACCGAAGTGGGCTACGTCGGGCGGGATGTCGAATCGATGATCCGCGACCTGGTGGAAATCGGCATCGACATGGTGCGTGAAGAGCGCCTGAGCGAGGTTGGCGAGCGCGCCGAACGCAACGCCGAGGAGCGCATCCTCGACTTGCTGATGCCCACGCAGCCCGAGGCCACCGATAGCGCGGACCGCACGCGCGAGAAACTCCGTGACAAGCTTCGTGCCGGCAAACTCGACGACCGCATCGTGGAAGTCGACGTTAAGGAGCGTGGCCCTACGTTTGAAGTTTCCACCAACGGCGGCGTCGAGGAGATGGATATCAATCTCAAAGACGTCCTTCCGGGGCTGTTTGGCGGGCGAACGCGCAAACGTAAAATGCGCGTGGGCGAAGCTCTGGATTACCTGGTGCAGGAAGAAGAGCAGAAGCTCGTCGACATGGACCAGGTGACGCGGGTCGCCATCGAGCGCGTGGAGCGAAGCGGCATCATCTTCCTGGACGAAATCGACAAGATCGCCGGACGCGAAGCCGGGCACGGGCCCGACGTGAGCCGGGAAGGCGTCCAGCGGGATATTCTTCCCATTGTGGAAGGAACCACCGTCAATACGCGCTACGGCTTCGTTCGCACGGACCATATCCTCTTCATCGCCGCCGGCGCGTTTCACGTTTCGAAGCCCAGCGACATGATTCCGGAATTGCAAGGGCGCTTCCCCATCCGGGTGGAATTGAAGTCGCTCACCGAGCAGGATTTCATCCGCATTCTCAAAGAACCGAAGAATGCGCTGATCAAGCAGTACCAGGCGTTGCTCGATACCGAGGGGATCAAACTCACGTTCACTGAGGACGCCTTGCAGGAAGTGGCTTCCTTCGCGGCGATCGTCAATCAGACCACCGAGAACATCGGCGCGCGCCGCTTGCACACCATTCTCGAAAAACTGCTGGAAGACGTTTCCTTCGACGGGCCGGACCTGAAGAAGAAAGTGGTCAAAGTGGACTCCGGCTACGTGCGCAAACAACTCGCCGACATCGTCAAGGACCAGGATCTCAGCCGGTATATTCTGTGAACCGTGCGGCCTTTACACTGGCCGGCGCCGCTTTTTTGCTGACCGGATGCGGATACATTGGCGCGCCTCTGGCTCCGGCTCTGGATATGCCCTCGCGGGTGAGTGACCTTCGCGCCGTCGAGCGCGGCGAGAATTTAGTGGTCGCTTTTACCATCCCGCCGCTCACCACCGAAGGCTTGACCCTCAAGAGCGTAACATCCGTCGAGGTTCGCGTGGCGGTGGCGGGCGGCGCATCCACGCTGGAGCCAGTGCCCGCCGCCGCGCCCGGAGCGGCAGGGTGCGTCATTCCGGTGCGCGAATGGGTTGGCAAGGACGTTACCCTGACGGTCCATGCCACCGGCCCCAAAGGCAAGACATCGGAGTGGTCGAACGAAGTGAAACTTCACGTCGAGCCGCCGGTCGCGACGCCCGCGGATGTGAAGCCGGCCAATGCGCCCCAGGGTGTCAAAGTCACCTGGCGCGGGACCAGCCCGCATTACCGGATTTTTCGCGCAACCGGCGACCAGCCCCCGCAGCAGATCGGCGAGAGTGACACCGCCGAATACCTCGATACGCCGGTCGACAACGGCACCCACTATCAGTACTTTGTGCAGGCCATCGCGAGCGAATCGCAGCAAAGCGACGTCGCCGGACCCTTTGAAATCGTCCCGGAACACGTGTTCCCGCCGGCTGTTCCGGCTGGATTGACAGCCGTCCCCGGGGTGAACAGCATCGAGCTTGCGTGGGAGCGGAACACGGAATCAGACTTCAAGGGCTACAACGTGTACCGGTCCACGGAGGGCGGCCCGTTCGTGAAAATCGCCGACCTCATTACCGCACCGACTTATAGCGATCATCAGGTCGAAGCCGGGAAGAAGTATCGCTACGCGATATCGGCTGTCGATTTGACAGGTCTCGAAAGCATGCGTTCGAATATCGAAGAAGTGACCGCGCCGTAGCGCTGGTAACTGGACTCCGGTCAGCGCGCGAGCGGCAAAAGCTTCACCAATCTGGATGCTGCTTCGCGATATCCGCAACGCTGAGATTCCGCCAGTCGGCTAGGGAATAGCCACTCCGGCGCAGAGTGGCCATCTCCTCATCTGTCGCCTCCCAGTAGCCAACAGAGCCGCTCGTATTGACTCCGAATAGTCGCATGCCCCAAACATCGTCCTTCGACATCAGCTTGGCGGTTCCGTCCTTGTCGAAGAGGATCTCAGCGTCAATCAGCGAAAGTTGAATTGACCCAATCCGCCTGGTGTCCTCCGGCTCAAGGATATTCCGAAAGCCGGTTCGTGAAACCGATATCGATAGGAGTCTTAGTCGCGAATCGGCCATACGGTTTTACTTCAGCCCAGCTTTCCATCCGCAGGTCTTCTGCTCGCACCGGATGTATGTCTTGTCTCCGATCTGCACGTAATGAAAACGAGTGCATTTCTTTCGACCCTCAGCCGCGCACTTGGGACACTGGAGGTGCTTGCTGTCGGCCATCAGACCGCCCTCTTCGCCCGCTTTTTTCCAGCCCGCGCCTTGCACCACTTCGCTGCTCCCTTCAGCAGGTCTCCCTTCGAAAGGGTGAACATCTTGCGGAAAGCTTTGTCAAACCGTTCCGAGTCCATACTGCGGGGCACGTCTGGTGGCGGTCTCATGGCTGGCGCCATCATAATTCTCTGGGTACTATTCGTCCGGCGTTCTTCAGAAGGGTTCTTGCGGCGTCATACTCCATAGCGCACTGGCGATGCCCGTCCTCAAGTAAACGGAGCGTTTCATCTGGCAAGGCGTGAAGACCGCCACGGTCCCGAATCCACTGCTCAATCTTGCAGCGCCTTATTTCAAGGAGCGCTGACTCCGCTCCACATTTTAGCTGGAGGAAGTCTCGCCAGTCTAAGTCACGCTTCTGCTTAGCATTGCAGTCGGAACAGGCCGGCGCACGATTGGAAACGTGATTCGCGCCGCGTTTTGACTCCGCCAGGAGATGATCGAGGTGATCAGCGCTATTTCCACAGTAGGCACATTGATGCGAGAAGAATGCAAACGCGAGGGCTCGCTCTTCCTTGGTCGGTTCAGGATCGACGAGAGATCGAAGTCCCTTCTCAATGTAGCGCTTGATCTGTGCAGGATTGCTGAGGTCTGCCATTTAGTTTTCCTCCTTGGGCAGAATACCAGCACGGAACGTTTTTGCGAACGAATTTAATTTTCGCTAAAAATTCGCCTGTCGCGCCCAAGATGCCCTTCGCCTTGATTGGGAGAAGCGTGCTGGCAACAGACGAGTACGTCGCCAGCTTCCCCTATCCCTCAGTCGATCCTTCGCGGCCCCTGTCCAAACTTTCAAGCTCATCCTCAAAGAACAGCGGCGAAAGTCGCGCAGCACATCGCTAACCGTTTTTCAAACCAGCTCGATGCGCAGGTTACGGCCGATAGCGTGTGCGGCGCGCGATAGGGTTTGCAGGGTCACCGAGGGATTGCCAGGATCGAGAAGACGGTCAAGCGCCGCGCGGCTTGTGTTCATGCGCCGCGCCATCTCTACCTTGCTGATTTTGTCTTTCTCCATCGCTTGCTGAACTTGCCAGGCCAGCGTCTCTTTCAGCGCGACCGCGCGGGTCTCTTCGAGGACGCCCTCCTCTTTCAGGAAGTCCTCCAGTGACGATCCAATATGCTTGTTGCGCTTTTTCATCCCGTAATCTCCTTCATTCTCCGTTTCGCCAAGTCCAGATCGTCCGTAGGCGTTTTCTGCGTTTTCTTGATGAACCCCTGCAGCGCGACGAGCACCTGGTCGTGAAAACACAGGATGAGCCGGGCTATTCGCCGGCTCGGCAGCGACGAGCGCACTTCCCAAAGACCGTCTTTAAGGCTTCGCACCAGTGGCCTCCCAATCGGTCAGCCGAACTGCACTCGCATGAGGTCAAGCCCAATTGCGCGCCGGTCGTCCTTGTCGAGGTTGCGCAGACAGTCGAGTACCGGGGACCCGCCGACTTCCGCGCGGTAAAACCTAGCCAAACATATTTGAAATTTTCCGATCAGGCCACCTGAGCGAGCCTGCGGGTGGGATAGCCGAGGATAGTGGTGATGCGTGCGGTTTCCCGGTCGATGAAGACGAAGGCGTCGCC
>JBEKBK010000358.1:0-8941 GCA_050015435.1 Bryobacteraceae bacterium | reverse complement strand
TGCTTGGGGTGCAAGAGGTCCCGGGTTCAAATCCCGGCGGCCCGACCAGCTAACCCCTTTACGTTTCAAACACTTCCATAGGACTAGTGGCTGCCCGTGCAGCCAAACGCAGCCATGCGATAGTTCTCACGCGGACTTCTTACCTGAGTTGATCGAAACTACGCGCGCCGCCTTTTTCTCGCGGCGCGGTTCGGCCGGCGTCGCCCTCTGTAGAGTGCCACTCATGGCGTCATTCCAGATTTGCGCGGCCGTGACCTCGTCGTCCGGGAGGGCATGCGAGTACACGGTAGCGGTAACGTGGACGTTGGCATGACCGAGCCGCTTACTGACAGCCGGAAGCGGAACGCCGAGGCTGAGCAGTTGGGAGCCGTGCGAGTGCCGGATGGTGTGCAGCGAAATCCCCGCGAGGCCGGCTTTCTTCGCGATGCGCCGCGCTGCCTTGGTCACTACATCTGGCCGGATGTAGTTGCCGTCAGGATGGCAGAACACAAGATCAAGATCTGAGCGGTAGTCGAAGCCGAACATCCGGCGGGCTTCTTGCTGCCGCTCCTTCAATTCCCTGAGGAGTTGGACCGAGGCCTCGGGAAGATTCAGCCGGCGGATCTTGCGGCCCTTCGTCTCCTTGACCCGCAGTCCGTGCTTTGTTTGTTCAAGGCTCTTGCGGATGGTCAGGACTGCGTTGTCCAAGTCAACATCGGTCCACGCAAGCGCGAGTAATTCGCCGCGGCGTGCTCCCGTCGAGAAGGCCACACCGAACAGGTCACGCAGCCAGTTGCGGTCGGCCGCCTCCATGAACCGTGTCGTGCCGTCCTGATCCATGCATTTCGCTTCTTGCTGCGGCATTGGCGGCAGGTCGCAGGCGTGGGCCGGATTGATTTTGAGTAACCCCCATTTCACGGCCGTCTCCATTGCGACATGCACAAGCCCGTGGACGTGTCGGACAGTTTTCACCGCCAGGCCCTTGCCATTCTTTTTTCCCGCGTCGAGCAGTCCGTTATATACGCGCTGGAGTTGAAGCGTCGTCACCTTGGTCAACTCCGCGGTTCCGATGGCGCGCTTCACGTGGCCTGCTAATTCTTGGTAGCGTTCAAGTGTCGTCGGCGCGACCTTACGGGTGGCGTATTCTGCAATCCATTGATCGAGGAACTCAGCGACGGTACGGGGATCTGGCTTGACTAATGAGCCCTCGTTAAGTTCATGCAAAATCCGGCGGAGTTCATCGTCGGCGTCACCTTGGCGCCGGAATCCGCTCTTGAAGATTCGTCGCCGCTTGCCATGCTGATCTCTACCGAGATCGATCCCCAGGCACCAGGAAATGCGGCCCGATGGCAGTTTGCGCTTGTATGTCGTACCCTTCATCCGCTTCCTTTACTTCACTGGCTGTGACGTGGTCCGCTGTCAGTTCAAACGGGATTCGAATCGACGATCTCCATAGCGTTGCGAAGCAGGCTCGCACGCCAACTGGTTCCCGCGTCACGACACATACCTCTAACTGCCCGGTCCAGGCAACGGCGGCACACCAAGGCAGACGCCCGCAAGAGCGGCCCATCCCCGATTCCGGGGATTTACACGCTATCGCAGGCGGACCACATCGCCCCCTTCGGTCTCTCGGCTCCGCCCCGCCGTACGCAACCATTCGGCGATGGCCGTCTTCGGTAGGATGAAGCGGCGCCCGAGGCGAATGTGCGGAATCTCGCCGCGGCGAAGTGCGATGCGGGTCGATCGCTCGCTCAAGCCAATGTCGGCCGCCAGCGCGGCGACGGAGCGATACGTACTCTCACTTCCTCCAGCTGGTGATTCAGTAGCTGAGCACTTCGATGGGTCCCGTAAATCGTCTCGCATGGTCGTGTCCTTTCGACACCCACAACGAGGTCCGCTTCGCGGTCGCGCGCTGTCTGGTGAAACTCTCCGCTTACTATATACGCGAAGAACTTGAAAAGTGTCCGCGCGACGGAAAGATGGAGAATGGATTCTTGGCTTTCCTTCCTCTGTGACACGACGCAAGAATACTCAAGCCGTGACCGGGCGCCGCCGAAGTCAGAATGCTGCAGACATCATAGGCGCAGAAGTCGAAGGTTTGAGGAGACTGGGGTTCGGCCCGTTTACGCACCCCGAGATCGAACGATGGATCGCGCGGGTCCTGCTGTTCTACCATATGAGGAAGAAATGCAACGCTGATCTGATCAAGCTCAGGGACTCATGCCTTCCGGGATGTGACGCATTGTTTGACTTCGGTCGGCAGCAACTCCCTCACGTCAAACCTGCCGACTTCCCGCATGTTGCTATCGAGACGAGGACTCCAACGACCATCCGATCGGAACTGGTTTACATTGACTCGTGGGCTAAGCTTCGCGCGGCAGCCCACCATTCAGTCGCGCAGCATTGGATGCTAAGTCTGGAGTCGTGGACCGTGCCCCGAAATCTCCGGGTTGATTGGTTTCTAGACGCCCTGATTAGAATCCTTTGCGGTTGGCGTGCTTCCCCCGAAGGCGCGAGAACCCTCCAGTTTGGTTTGCCTGGCAGCCTTCCCCATAACCCTCACAAACGATTCGGGAGCGTCCGCGACGAACTCAGACAGCGCGTGGATCAACTGGTCGCTTCCGGTCCGCCACCGGCGATCCCCGCGTACAATCCGGCGGCCCAGACGCGAGAGGAACATCTCTCTTCGATCCGAGAGCTGCTCGAAGCACACCATTCAGCTCAAGAGAATCGATTCATGGCCGCAGGATTCCACCCGACGGTCTTAAAGCGCGCCCGTAGCGGCGAAACCTGGGAACACATGAATTGGTTTATTGCCTACCAGATTCACAATAAGACAGCGGCCAAAATTGCCGAGTCCACGCGGGGGGATTCGATCGACGAAAGCGGCATAAACCAGGCGATCCGCAAGTTAGCGCAAATTCTTGATGTTCCCTTGCGATCAAGGACTTCCAGACCAGTACCGTGAGTTAAGGTACGGGTTCGCTAACTCCTCGAACGCTTCAAGCGGAAAGAGTAACCTACCAAAGAAATCGGTGCCTGCGCGCTGATTTCTGAACGGCGTTGCCCTGGCGCTTGAGGCGCGAGTAACTGCGAAAGCACCATCTCGCTTCCTGGTGACCGGGCGACTCCACTCTTATTGAAGGAGCAACCGGCAATTGAAGCCTCTATTGAAGAAATCCAATCTGTCTCAACCGAGACAGTGCTTGATCAAGCTATTTCAGAATGTCAACTTCGGAAAAGTTGACCTGCTCGTCCGTAGCGGAGAACCCGTCCTCGACCCGCCTCCACGCGTGATCGAGACCCGCAAGATGGGTGCTCAAAAGGGAGCTCGAGCGGAGTCGGATCTCGCAGACTTCTGCTTGAAGGAGCAGGTTGTTGAACTGTTCCTAACCATCGATGAAGTCCGTGATGGGCTCATATCGATCACGCTGAAGCACGGTCTTCCGTTCTCAGTTGAAGTCGAACGCACCAGTGCGTGCTAGGAGAACGTTCGTGTTCGAGAACCTTTTTCTCGAGGCGTATCCTCTGGCCCAACGGGCAGCGAATGTCCATTCCGCCGCCGCTTTTCGAGCCCTTGACATGGCGGGACTCGATCGCCAGGATGTCGCGCAGGAAGTCATCCTGGCAGTCTGGGTCAACCTCGGACGTTTTGATCCATTCCGTGCATCTCTTCCGACGTTCATTGAGAGGGTGAGCGCCACGAAAGTCGCGTCGATCCTGCGGAGGGGCAAAGCCCAAAAACGCGCGAGGGTAGACTCAGACTCCCTCAACATCGATCCGATGGACATCAGGGTCACCGTCGAACTCAGGGTAGATGTTCGGCGTGCCCTAAGCCTCCTGAGTCTCGCTGACCAGAACATGGCGCGCCTGCTACTTCATTACAAACCCGCGGAGGTCGCACGCAAGCTGGGCTGTTCGCGCGCCGCAGTGTACCGCGGTATCGAGCGCATTAGGGCAGTCCTGAAGCGACTCGGCCTTGAAAAATATTAGGAGGCAGCCGGACACTTTGACATCGAATCAGCGTATATAGTCTACGAACACGTCGGTTCGCCGAACAGCGCGCAGCGCACTCCCGAACGACACATTGTCTGCCGCAAGGCAGGCCGGATCTTAAGGTCCAGTGCGTCGTACGGTGGCTGAATTGACGGAGCTTCAAAAGCTCGGGCCACTTAGGCGGTCACTCGCGGGGATGGCGGGGTTCGAGAGGACACCTAATGCCTCGGTGCTGTAATGGCGCCGACGCGGCCGAAGGGAATACCCGGAAACCACGCGGGTAGAGGATTGCTTCGGTTCGTGAGGGCCGGCGGCCGGCAACGGCAGCTAATCCAGGCGAGGCAGAATCTGCACAGGCTGGCGTCGCCGACGAGCGAAGACGCCCGTGAAAGCGACCGACCGACGGGGCATTCATGAGCGCGAAACCGATGGCTTAAGGTTTCGTGCGCTCTGCTCCCTCACTCTGAAGCATTGATGGCTTTGGCATGAGTTGGAGGAGCGAGCGACACCGAGAGAGGGTGCGGCACACAAACAGCCCTGGAAAGAAAGCGGCCCACAGCAGGGTAGGAGATGAGAGGCTACTTCAACTACTTCACCGAGATCGAAGAGCACTTTCGTGCGGCTCGTGGCACTGCACTGTTCGTGTTGTCGCCTCGGGATTGGATGTTGATCCAAGGGTGGAAAGACGCTGGGGTTCCGCTGCAAGCCGTGCTGCGCGGGATCGACAGAACGTTCGCGCAGTTGCGCAGGCGATCGGGTCAAGGACCCTTGCAGACCCCAAATACGCTGGCCTATTGTGCTCCGGCGATCACGGAAGAAGCCCGGGGAATGGCGAATGCAATGCCCACTGCGCGACGTGGCGGGAAGCTGCCGTTCACCCTTGCCGATGTTCAGAATTTCACTACATCCAACGCTGGCGCGCTCAAGAAGGCCGGTTTCAACGATTTGGCGTCGAGGCTGGACGCGCTCGATCTGGACACGCTCTATGGCGACCTCGAGCAGCTAGACCAGCGGCTGACGAAGATCGAAGAGGAGATGATCGTGCGATTGCGGGCGGGAGCGACCAACGAGGTTATGTGTGAAACCCAGCGCGCTCTTGATCGCGATCTGAAGCCGTATCGCGGCAAAATGACCGCGGATCAACTGGCGATGCTGGAGAAGCAATTTCTGGATCGGCGGTTGCTGGAAACGGCAGGGCTCCCGCGATTGAGTTTGTTTTATCTCTGATGTCGCCGTTCCGGCATGGGAATCCCTGACCTGCAGTTCATCAACCGGAAGATTCCCATCGTCGATGCCGCGACGGCGCTCGGCCTTAGATTGGGAGCCAACGGCAACCTTCACTGTTGGCGCCCTGAACTGCATCAGAACGGCGATCGGACGGCGTCGGTTGGCGTCCGCAAGACAAACAACACGGTCAAGTGCTTCGGCTGCGGGATTGGCCCGCTTGGCGTGGTGGACCTCGCTAGGGTCGTACTTGGGATAGAGAATCCGGGCGAGGCGGCGCGCTGGATCGCTGAGCGATTCCAGGTCCCCGAACTGCCACGCGGTAAGCATTTTCGGCGGCCGGAGCGGCCGATTTCCCAGTACGGCTTCGAAAGCGATCTCGGTGTCCTGGTGCTCTCGGGAATGTGGGCATGGTTATCAGCAAGTGCACAAGCAGTCGTTCCCGTGCTGCTCGAACTTGCTGAGCGAAAAGACGATCAGACTCTGGTCGTTAAAGTCAGCTATCTGGCGCTGGCACGTTACAGCGGTGTTTCCTCGCCGAATGCGATCGCGGGCGCGCTTCGCCAGCTTGAAGAAATTCAGTGGCTTTCGATCGTCGCCGGCCGACGCGAGCCAGGCTTGGGGCCGATTCGCGGGACCTCGACATATTTGCTGACTCCGCGGTCCGACGATTTCCTCGAAATCGCGAACGCGAACTGTGCTCAAATGCGTGATGAGATTGAACTTCAAAGGAATCTGCGAGCAGAAGCGAGAGCAAGTCGCAAACGCACTGCTTACTAAGTAAAGACTCTCTATTCCTGGAATAGCGTGGATGCGTCTGACGCTATGGGTGGGATAGCGTCAATTTGGATTTCCGCGACAGCCAGCCCCGGGGAAGGAAAAACGGCGGGTTGGAGGCCCTTTTTATAGACCCGACAAAACACAGCCCGGCTAGGCCGAGGCCTGGCGCCGCGCTTTTCGTTTTGTAAGGAACTATTCTACGCGAATCCCTGTGGGTGGCCGACGCGCCCAGGTGCGCGGAAATGGTCGCACCCGCCATAGGCGAGCCACGTTCTGTGTCCCTTTACTTCGTCTCCAACTTTCGCAGCTTCCATTGGCCGTTCGTGCGCTCAACTTTGCAGCCGAAGTTAGTCCGTAGCATCGCGCCGAAGCTGTTCTGGGAATCGACGGCTATCTCGATCAGTAACGGGCCACCTCCACGGCCAGTCTTGTCCGTGGTGTTGAATCGCGCAACTGACTGCGTCTTCAGGTGTGGCTCGATGAATTGGCGGCACACTCCCGCTGCTTCGCTGCCACGATCCGCGAGTCATCAACCCGCATTCCATCCCATGGGATCGACAACCCTCACGATTGTGCCGATGTGACATTGACGGGCGCTGGGGCGGGGCCTTCTTCCTCCCGAGACTGATCAATTCCAGGGATTCTCAACCGGTAATTCCTGGCAGCCAGCTCGTCAGGTACCAAATCGTCTTCTGGCTCGTGCAACGTTTTTTCAATATTCTCTATTTATTCGCCAACTAAATGTAGTGGCTGCGCATAAGGCGACACCCAACATGTGGGAAAATGGGAGCGTGAAGTATTGGATTAAGCTCAGGAACATCTCTCCGAACCGACGCAGGCCAGTATGGCACCCGAGCACATTTTCGCGCATACTTACGCTTCTGATTGGCAGCGTCAAACAAATCACCCTGAGGCGCGCATTACTCGCCGTCTTTATTCTCCCAACGCTTTACTACCTGTACAGTGAAGTCACTCGCGACGCCCTCATCATTGATCCATTCAGCGTTCCGAGGCAGTTCGAGGAGATGGGCCTCAAACCCGACATTATGGCGGACCGAATCAGTGACTCTCTGCGTGAAATCGAAACGGAGACGAAAACCTCGCTTCAAAAGGACCGTCTCGCCGCTATTCGGGCAAGGCATTTTGTCGGGTCCTTTAAAAAGGGAACCCTCCCGCGCGGGAGGTGCCACCCGAGTTCACATCCCCCACAGGAACATTTGGATGGTTGAAGATTTGCCTTGATGTTTCTCCGAACCAGAGCGATGACTGTGGTGACCGCAAAATGCTGGTTGCATAGGAGAAACATCACATGTCAACTTTCACGATCGATTCGGACTGCAACATCACGGCGCGCGCCGGGCTACCCGCCGGCACCGACGAATCACAATCGTTTTCAACGGCCAATGAACTGGCCAAGCTCACAGCAGACTGGCCCGCGTCCCGCTTGGTGGAAATCTGGAACAGCTTCGCGGGCGTTGCCCCGTTCGACGACCTGAAAGCGGTAAAGAAGTTCACCAGCCGCAAGGCCGCCGTGGCGCGAATCTGGGAGGCGGTCCAACGTCTCTCCCCGGACGTTGCGCAACCCGCGGCCGACGTCGCGCCCGTCAAGGGAAAGGCGAAGAAGTCTCCGGCCAAGGCCACCCGGCGCGCCGGGGCGAAAAAGGGCGCGAGTGAATCGCGCACCAACAAGAAAGCAGAAGTAATCGCGATGATGAAACGGGCTAAGGGCGCAACCCTGGCCGAGATAATCGAAGCGACGGGCTGGCAGAAGCACACGGTTCGAGGATTCGTCAGCATCCTGGGGAGCAAGGGTGGCCAGAAAATCGAATCCTCGAAGAACGCCGCCGGGGAACGGAGCTACCGAATAGCGAAGTAGCTGCGTCCCGCCAAGTCTTCCCCCAAACGCCGCTTCCGGTTCCTGCCTGGGCCGCGTTCCTGCGTTGTGTGGCGGTTCAGCCACGGCTTCGCGGGGCTGGCACGTCCCAGGCCGTGACGTCACGGACCGGTCAGGTCACTTAGCCAACTGGGGTCTGGGAAGCCCAAAACCATTTCGTTGTGGAAATGTTCGATAGAAGCACCCGCTAGAATGCCGTTTCCCGCCCCAGGGGCGCGCTCAGGCTTGTCTATGAGGGGAGGGCGACCAATTTCCCCCGCCCAAGGGCTTTGGTTAGCGCATAGCGCCGTAGAGCGCGGGTTCCGAAACGGACCTGGCCACCGCTCAAAGCCGCCACAATGGACCGCGTGCGTGCATCTCCCGGTCTCCCCGTTGGGGGACAGCCGGACCGAAAAATACGCGATAAGATGTCTAAACGGTACCGATTTTGTGCAGCAAGATCCGGTAACACGCTGATCCTGGTGTAGTTATTCGCCAGTACATTTTCGACGGTCTCTGCCAAAACCCCGCTCGTAGGCTTGAACTCGGAAGACACTTTCCGAATGCGTCATCCCGGCACGATGCCCAGAGGTGGCTCCATGTTATCCTCCAGAGCGTCCAGTGCCCGCAGGCGATCTGGGAGGATCATTGTGCCGGAGTTCACAACTCTCATCAGCGGCTTGTCATTCACCGAATGCCCACGATGGCGCGACGGGCGGCTATACATTTCCGATTTCTACACGCACCGCGTGCTCGCTGTGGCCATCGATGGCACGGCGGAAACATTGGCTCACGTGCCCCAACAACCCTCAGGGATTGGGTTCTTGCCCGATGGCCGGATGTTGATCGTGTCCATGCGCGATCGCAAGGTCCTGCGGCGTGAAGCCAACGGTTCGCTTGTCACCCATGCTGACCTGTACGGTCTCGCCCCGTGGCACTTGAACGACATGCTAGTCGATCACGACGGCCGGGCCTGGGTGGGCAATTTTGGGTTCGATCTCATGGGTGGCGCACCGCGCTGTACCACCGTGCTCATCTGCGTTGAACCCGACGGCACGGCCAAGGTAGTGGCTACTGGGCTCGGCTTCC
>JBEKBK010000357.1:0-11098 GCA_050015435.1 Bryobacteraceae bacterium | reverse complement strand
TCCCCAAATGGGGTTCTCAGTCAGGCGGGGCGATGCGGTTCAACCGCTGTGCATAAGTCAACTGTAAGCATACCCCTGCTGAAAGTGTCTAATTCTTACTCGACAATTCCTTCACAATCGCGCTGACGAAAGCTTTCGCGTCGCCAAACAGCATTAGAGTACGGTCCATATAGTACAGCTCATTATCGATGCCGGCGAATCCCGGATTCATGCTGCGTTTGATCACCATGACGGTTTGCGCCTTATCAACATCAAGGATCGGCATGCCATAGATCGGACTGGTTCGATCGTGGCGCGCGGCTGGATTGACGACGTCGTTGGCGCCAATCACCAAAGCAACGTCAGTTTCGGCGAAATCGGAATTGATGTCCTCCATTTCGAACAGACGGTCATAGGGAATATCCGCCTCGGCCAGCAGGACGTTCATGTGGCCAGGCATGCGTCCCGCCACCGGATGAATCGCGAACCGGACATCCACGCCGCGCTTGGTGAGCGCATCGGTCAGTTCGCGAAGCTGATGCTGCGCCTGCGCCACCGCCATCCCATAACCCGGTACGACGATGATCTTGCGAGCGGCGCTCATAATGGCGGCGGCATCCTCGGCAGTGGCCGACCGCACGGGCCGCGTGGAAGCTTTCGCCGTGCTCGACTCCTGCACCTGGCCGAACGCCCCGAACAGAACGTTGGTGAAAGAACGGTTCATGGCGTTGCACATGATCACCGACAGAATAAATCCGGACGAAGCGTTTAGCGCGCCTGCCACGATGAGCAGTCGATTCGATAACGCGAACCCCATTGCGGCGCACGCCGCGCCTGCATAGGAGTTCAACAGCGCAATCACCGTCGGCATGTCGCCGCCGCCGATCGGCAGGATAAGCAGCACACCGAACAGGAGCGATAAGCCCGTAAAAGTCGGGAACACCCACGTAGGTGTTGGTCCCGCGATCATCCAAACTCCCAGGCCGAGGGCGAACACGAACAGCGCCAAGTTCACTATATTCTGGCCTTTGTACGTGAGCGGACGCGTGGGCACGATCTCCTGGAGCTTGCCGAACGCCATGACGCTCGCCGTAGCCGTGAGATAGCCCAGCACCGTCTCAATCACGAGGGCGGCCATCGTGAATCCGGTGGCGCCTTGTCCGGAGGCGACCAGCCGGTAATATTCGGCGGTTCCAACCAACGCCGCAGCCAGAGCGCCGAACGCGTGAGATAGAGCAGTCAGTTGAGGAACGGCGGTCATCGGCATCAGGTAGGCGAGCGGCGCGCCGATCGCGGCTCCGATGGCCATGCTGATCAGAATCCACTCGTAGTTGATGACCTCGCTGCGCAGCAAGGTTCCCACCACCGCGAGCAGCATGCCCACCTGTCCCGCTCGCACGCCGCGCCGCGCGGTCACGGGCGAGTTCAGCCATTTGATGGAAAAAATGATCAGGAGCGCGGCGAGAATATACGCGATCTGCCAGATTGAATCCATTACGCGCGGCTCTCTTTGCTGCGGTCTTTCTTGCGGAACATCTTCAGCATCCGGTCCGTGATGAGGAATCCGCCGACGATGTTGATCGTCGACGCCGCCACGGCTACGCAACCGAGCACCCGGCTCAATTGCGGAGCCTCTCCCGACCCCGCGATCAGAATCGCTCCCACCACGGAAATGGCGGAGATGGCGTTGGTCAGCGACATCAGCGGCGTGTGCAGCAACGGCGATACGCGTCGCACCAGTTCCAGGCCGAGAGGCACGGCCAGAACCAGGACATACAAACTCATTTCAACTTCGGCGTTCATTCATGTTCTCCGGGTGGAACACGCACCCTCGTACGATTGTCAGAGGGACCCGCTTAGAGTGCGGGAAATAGCTGCGTGGCAACTTACTATCATAATCGCCCGCCCAGCGCGATGCTAACCTGAGCCAATGCGTCCTCTGTTGATCGGCATATCCGTCATTCTGGTTTCTTGCTCCTCCTCTGGGCCGTCGGCGTCCGACCCCTCTGCTTCCGTCGCCTATCTTGAAAAGGCCGCCGCCGAGCCTGGCGCCACCAAGACCGCGAGCGGGTTGGTCTATCGCGAACTGAGAGCGGGCACGGGCGCCTCTCCCCAGGCCGCCGATACTGTGAAGGTCCTGGTGAATGGGACGGAGTTCGATAGCTCCTATAAGCGCAATGAGCCGGCCGAATTCCCCTTAAATCGGGTGATCCCCTGCTGGACGGAAGGCGTCCAGAAAATGAGGGTCGGAGGAAAGTCGCAATTAGTGTGTCCTTCGAAACTCGCCTATGGGGACGAAGGAAGTCCGCCGACGATTCCGGCCCGAGCCACGCTCGTCTTCGAGATCGAGCTCCTCGGAATTAACGGAACACCGTAGAAAAATCATTTGGAAGGCGACGCGCAGACTTCTTCGTAGCGGTGAGTTTGCTTGATTGCGGCACCCCAGGAAAAGATCTTTTGCGCCTGCTCGTATTGATCCTGCGGAATCTCGATTCCGCCCTTCCACGTGGCGATTGCCTGGTAGCGCGCGATGGCCGCCGTGAGAGCTTCCCGGCTGAAGCCGGGGACGTACTGCTCCTCCTTTTCGGCAATCTCCCGGGCCGGCGCGTTCTGAGCCCACGTCTTCGCTTTGGCGAAAGCGCGCAGGAACGCCTGATACTTGGGTGTTCTCAGAAACTCGCGCGATGCCGCCACGCTGCTAAAGGCCACCAAGGGCGTCGAAGCACCGAGCGAAGCTGCCTCCGCTCCAAGTTTGTCGATTTCCAGTTGCTGCGGCGCGGGTCCTTGCAGGTGGACGAAATCGCCGGCGCCGGACTTGAACTTGTCATAGAGCGCGGCCGGGCTGGGGTCGTCGATCACTTTCACTTTGGACCAATCGACGTGATGATAGTCGAGCGCATACCGCAGCATCAGCAGCGGCTGGCCTCCGCGATCCGCCAGCAGAGTCTTGCCCTCTAATTCCCTCCATTCGAAACGCGCCTTCGGCCCGCGACGCAGCAGGAAGAATCCGTCGCGCTGATTGATCTGCGCGATGTGCACGGGAAGATCCTTGCCGCCTGCTTCGCTGGCCGTCCAATAGCTGGAGACGGCGCTTTGAGTAACGTCCGCCGCGCCGGAACGAACCGCTTCCAAAACGTTTTGCGAGCCGGGCCAGGTAAACGACGGCTCCAGCCCCTCGGCCTTGAGAAATCCGCCGGCAACGGTTGCGATGAAGGGAGCGTAGAAGATCGACTGCCGGTTGCCCAGCACGCGAATGCGAGCATCGGACCCCGATCGCGCTTGACCCGAAACGATCGCGGAAGTTCCGACTGCGGTTACGCCGCTGATAAAATCCCGACGGGATGCCATCTTGGTCATAATCTCAATTAAACAACGAAAGCCGCACGATTTCCCGGCCGAATTTAGCCCCGGTGACTTACTTTCACGCGTGCGCTTTCCCGAACCGGCGCACCAGCTTGCCCGCAGCACGACCAAAGCCTCAAGATGCACAACTTATGATCTCGGCGCTTTCTTGCGCTCCCTGACCGGGAGCCACTACCTTGTGCCCGCTGGGGGTGGCGGCATGGCACCTTGCATCATGATCGTTCCCACTACTGCGGTCGCCGAACCTTGCCACGAACATCAGCCGGAACTTGACCGAAACCTGCCGTGGTCGTCAAGAAGAAACGTTAATCGACCTTCCTTGAGCTCTGCCAGGGTTTGGGGGGCAACCTCGTTGGGCAGCGCTTCGAGAATCGGGCCGACGGCGGGGTATAACAAGCGCCCAAACAAGCCGGGGTCAGGGTCGTCTAGAAGCGAGAACTCGTCAGGAACCTCGACGTTAATCGTGTATTCTTCCCCTGCCAGGTCCAACTCGGACCGGAATCGGGGGCGGGGTTCCAACAGGATATTGCAGTAAGCCATTCGAACCATTAGCTCGCGGAGCTGTAGCCGAGTTAGTGGTCCGGTTAATACTCCGAACAGTTCTTTCATGGCGTCCATTACGGCGCCGCAATCGTCCAAGACTGCAAGCAACGCGGCGTCGCCCAAGCGAAGGAGGACGGCCCTCCCAGCGAATAAATCGGCGTAGTCGAAGCACTCGGGTCCTTCACCACTGCTGGCTGGCAGGAGTGCGATCGAACCGAAGACGCCGGGGGCTAGGCGTGCAACCAGAGTAAAACGAGCGAACCACGCAGTGAATTATGATAAAACTCGGCCCAATCATAGCATTCCGCGATTTTCTGTCCGCCAGCACGCTCGTCTAAATTCCAGCGCAATTCTCGATCTTTAAGATGGGTCTTCAAAAACAACGACGCTAGCCATACAAATAGAAGTGGACCGTGCTCACCTCGCATGAATTCGCAAACGGCCGTATACCCTCCTCTGAACGCCTCGCTTATGGGCTTCTCAAGGCTGTTTGCCATAAGCGCGTTGCACTCGATGCAACAGGGTACGGTGTTTCGTCCGTACATGAGATCAGCTTTATTCGGCGTTACTAGGCGTCTCGAGTGGAGCTCATGTCTCTTCAAGATCCAGTTTGGGATTACGTGCTCGTCGTTGAATCGCTTTTCGGCGGGAGCAACCCCGCAGATGAAACATGCATCCCCATGCGCGATTGCCGATATGAAGCGGTCGACGCCGAGGGACACGACTCGACCGTCGGGAGCCTCGACCGAACCACCGGTTGTACGGACAAACACTCTCGTGCTCCTGAGCTGGGTTTGCTTCAACTTATCACGCTTCAGAGTCACGCGCGTCGGTCCGATCGGCCGCTCCAAGGCACGGCATAGAAGCTTACCGGATCCTCACGACATCGCCGAGCTTGATGGACGCCAAGGTTGAAATGGCGGCGGGTACGAGCGCCACCAAATCGCGCAGGCGATTCGTCGGTCCGCAGAGAATCATCAGAGCAATTTTCCGGCCGGCCAGATTTTGTTGATCTGGAATATTCTGATCGACGGTAACGAAAACCTCAAAACCGGCCGCTTCCGCGGCGTCCACTAGACGCCCGTTCTTGAGCCCCGCGAAATTCGCGAAACGGACTGTCTCGCATTCGTGGGCGGAAAACAGAAGCCGTAACCGCTCGTCGACGCACTCATCGATCAGAAGGCGCATCAGGCGCGTGACAGCAAGAGCTGCTTGGCCTCTTCCAGTGCCTCTAACGCTAGAGCACGGGAAACCGTTGGGAACCCCTCCAGGAAATCCTCCAACGTGTCACCACCCTCCAGGTATTCGAAGAGAGTTTGAACCGGTACTCGCGTTCCTCGGAATACTGGAACACCGTGCATCGTCTCTGGATCTCGGGTGATCGCCTGCGTCACAACTCCATTGTCTCGCAATCCCTACCACCTGCTCTGCGCTATACTGCCTCCGTGAAAGGTATCGTTCTCGCGGGGGGCACGGGCAGTCGGCTTTTTCCGCTCACCAAGATCACCAACAAGCATTTGCTGCCGATTTTTGATAAACCCATGGTCTATTACCCGATCCAGACCTTGGTGGACGCCGGCATCACCGACATCATGCTGGTGACCGGCGGGCGCAATTCGGGAGATTTCCTGCGTTTACTCGGCAACGGAAAAGAATTCGGCCTCAAGCACCTGAACTACACCTATCAGGAAGGCGAAGGCGGAATCGCGGAGGCGCTCGCGCTGTGCGAGCATTTCGCCGACCGCGACCAGGTTTGCGTCATTCTCGGCGACAACCTGATCGAAGGTAATATCCGGCGGGCCGTGGACGAATTTCGTCAGCAGGAGCGTGGCGCCAAGATTTTCCTCAAGGAAGTGGTGGACGCGCAACGCTTCGGCGTCGCCGAACTCGCCGGAGGCCGCATCGTCTCCATCGAGGAAAAGCCGAAGCAGCCGAAGAGCAATTACGCGGTTACGGGGATCTACCTCTATGACGGCACGGTGTTCGACAAGTGCCGGCAGCTCAAACCCTCGCGCCGGGGCGAGCTCGAAATCACCGACGTTAATAATGCGTATATCGCGGAGGGAAGCATGACCTTCGCGGTGCTCGACGGCTGGTGGACGGACGCCGGCACCTTCGATTCGCTCTTGCGGGCCGCCAATCTAGTTGCCGCGCAACGCGCCCACGAAGAGGTTGTAACGTCTTAGTCGGCTTTTTCGTGCCGGCGTTCGGCCACCACCGTCACTTGCCGGTCCTGGGCCAGCCGCACGATGTCCATCACCAGGTCCCGCTTTCCCAGAAACGGAAGAGCGCGCCTCTCGGGCTTAGCCAGGAAGATCTGGGTCACGCCATTCCGCCGCGCGAAATCTACCAGTGCTTCGGCCTGGTTGTCGCCCTCCAACACGCGCGTCTCGATGCGCAGCTTGCGGGCAAAGTCGAGATGCCGTTCCAGGGCCTCCCGCATTGGAGTCGGCAAGCTCGCGAGATTGGATGCCGGGGGCACGCACACCGCGAAGCAATCCGCTTTCAAGTAGTCAGCGACTCGTTTTCCGCGACGGATCACAGCCGCGGTGGCGGGTGAATCCGTGATGTGAATCAGAATCGCTTCCCGGTTCTCAGGCTCGGCGTTAGCCGACCCTGGCTGGTGTTCCTCTTCGGTCTGCCGCAAATCGATTTCGTGCGCGGCTTGACGCAAAGCCATCTCGCGTAGCGCCGCCAGCGCCGGCTCCTTGAAGAAGTTGCCCAGAGCCCGCTCGGCTTTCTCGGTCCCATAGATGACACCGCGCTGGAGACGGTTTAGCAGGGCCCGCGGCGGCAAGTCGACCAGAATCACTTCATCGGCCTGTTTCACCACCCAATCCGGGATGGTCTCGCGCACTTGCACGCCCGTAATTTCGCGCATCTGGTCGTTAAGGCTCTCCAGGTGCTGGATGTTCATGGTGGTCAGCACGTCGATCCCGGCGTCGAGCAAAGTCATCACGTCTTCCCAGCGCTTAATTCGCTCCGTGCCGGGGATATTGGTGTGCGGAAACTCGTCTACGGCGCAGATCTCGGGGTGCCTGGCGAGAATGGCATCCGTGTCCATTTCCTCGAAGTCGCGGCCCCGATAGTTGATGCGCCGCCGGGGAATCATCTCCAGGCCTTCGATTTTGGCGATGGTGTCCTTGCGCCCATGCGGCTCGAAATAGCCGACGGCCACATCGTGGCCTTCGCGCTTCAGCCGTTGCGCCTCCTCCAGCATTTTGTAGGTCTTGCCGACGCCGGCCGCGTACCCGAGCAAAATCCGGAGTTTGCCTCTTCGTTGCGCTGCCGCGTCACCCATTTTCCGATCCGCTGTTCGGAAATACGCGTACGTCGATACCGTCGGCGTCCATGATCAGCCGCTCCACTGGATTGGGTTTCCAGCGGCTCAGCCAGCCGGTCTGCTGGCTGTGGCCCACAAAAATCTGGGTGATCCCATGTTTGCCGGCGAAGTCCAGAATCGCGGCGGTGGGATCTTCGGAATGGAGAACCTCGACGTGCGCGTTCGACTCGCGCGCGCATTCCAGGTTTTGATCCAGGATCTTCTGATCGTCTGCGCTGAGCTCATCCTGCTGCACATAAACCACGTACAGGTCGCCGTGAAAACGGTCTGCCTGGCGCCGCCCGCGGTAGATCATCAGGGAAGCGTTCGACCTGGGGGTCACGCAAACCAGGATGCGTTCGTGGGTGCCGTAAAGCTGGTCGATCCCATGGCGGTGGAGATAATCTTCCAACTGCCGGTCGACCACGTCGGCGGCCAGGACCAACGCAATCTCGCGCAGCTCGGAGAGCTGATGCTCATACCGAGCCTGATCGACTATGCCAGCCTCTTGGGAGCCGTTGGCCGAGGAACGGATGGCGCAGTATTCGGGCGCGGCGTCCACCAGTTCGATTTCGTCGGCGGTGCGAATGAAGGCCTCCGGCACCGATTCTTTGACCTTCTTCCCCCGAATGGCCTCAACCTGGAGCTGCTTTTCCTCGATGAACTGGAGATTCACGGAAGTGATGACGGAAATCCCGGCGGACAACAGAGCCTCGACGTCCTGCCAGCGCTTGGGGTGCCGGCTACCGGGAGGATTATCGTAGGCGAGCCCGTCAATGAGGCAAATCTCCGGATGGCGGGCTAGGACTCTGTCCACGTCCATGAACGGAATCCCCTGATTTTCTTTGGGCGGGATGACTTCAAAACCGCGGACGAGCTGTTCGACGTCCGGCGAGTTGGAGAGCTGGGTGGCCGCCACCACCACGTCCTGCCCGCGCAACTTCCGCCGCCGCCCTTCATCGAACATCCGGAACGATTTACCCACGCCGGAGGCATAACCGAGAAAAATCTTGAGCCGCCCTCGTGATTCGTGGCGTTCTTCGGCCTCTACCTGTCTGAGGAGCTGTTCGGGAGTCGGCCTTCGTTGGGCGGTTTCAGGCATCTTACTCTATTATGAACCGGCGGGATTCAACAGCTACTTCGGGTAGTGTCTGAAATGTGCGTTGATCGGAAAACAGCTTTCGATTGCTTTTGGGCCCGATCCCGCCGTAACGTTGAGGTATGGCATCCGATCGCAACTCGCTTCAAACCCTCAAGAACCTGATCGCTGAAGCGGATCTGATTCTCGAAACTACACCATTGCTACCGGAGAACCGCACTGCTGCTGCACGCGAAAATCTCAAGGCTGCCTTGGCGTTGACCAACGATCTTCTGAAGCAAGGCAGGATAACTCCCGCCGCCGTCCTCGGACACAAGGGCGGAAGCACGACAGCAAAGAGACTTGGAGTGGAGCATTATCGGCGCATGGCCGCTGCCCGCAAAACGCGTGGCGGCGGAAGGCCGCGTAAATCACCGTCCGATGGTCCGAACCCCGGCGAAGTCGCCCGCTAGGTAGAATAGTCCCTTACAAATTGAAAAGCCCCGGCGCGAACCGGGGGCTTCTCGATGGGACCTAAACACCCTCATTCGTAAACCCTCATCGCGGACGGCGCAATCGTTTATGGCTAAACGCCCGCCTTTGCCGACCGTAGAGCTACGATCGCAATTGGAAGTCTCCCGGAGCGAGTTATATGAAGGTATCGAGTCGCGATTTAATTTGCTGTTCTATCGTTATCAAGAAGAGTACAATTACAACCCTCTCGCCGCGATGCAACCCCTTCAAAAGATCGACCGTACCAATGTTCCTAACGAGCGAATGCCAGCGACCTTCGAGTTGCAACTCAGGGGCTACAGTATTGCTTTATTCGACACGGAGGCGTCGATTAGAATTCATATCGCTCCAGATGAAACGGCTCTGCTGGAATGGTTAGAAGATCTGACAGAAGACGCCCAAACGGAGATTCATCGCCGAATATCTGGTTCGCGTTTCGACTTCCATTGCACAAAAGAGAACCGCTCAAAAATTGTTGCGGACTCCCTGGCGGAGCGTGTCACCTACTGGGTCACGATGAAGGGTAGCCAGAAGCGGCGCTCTGTTCCGAAAGTAGAGAGCAGTAAGGCTCCAGTAACGGAATCTTCCACCATTAGGGCTATCTCCGAAACATACGCTTCACGAACAACCGCGCCAAGGCGTACGCGCCGCGAGCCTGATCTGTCGCTGCTCGAAAACAAAACTCTAAACCGTAAGCAAGCATCCAAGGCCATGGGAATTACGGAGCGAACGTTGGATCGCTGGGTTGACGAAGGCAAATTGAAGCCAATTCGTATAGGAAGCAGGGTGAGCTTCTCGACGAACGAACTTAGATTGCTAATCACGGAAAGCACAGACAAAGGTAGACAGTAAATAGACAACCGCTGACACCTGTAGACACGCAGCGGCTTAATAAGACTAAAGACGACAATCTGCGACATTTATGGACAGACATTTGTTGACCATCTTCAAACGTAGATAGACTTCAATCGACTCATAATGCCTTTAGTTTGTGTCTGTTGTGGTCAACTAATAACTGGAAGGTAGAAAGGAGGTCTTATGATTCTAAGAATCCAACGCCGACGGCGTAGGACCAGTATCCGGCTCGAAATCGGTGATCTGGTCCTAACCGTCGAGTTCCCACGCTAACCTAAGCGCCGGGACGTGCAGGCCGTCAGGGTTGAGTCGGCACGTCCCGATCATAGCGCCGCAACCCATTCAAAGTAAAGCAAAAAGAGTAACATACGATAGCTGTTTTTGCGTTTACTAACAGCTATCGTATGTTGTATTATTGTAAGTATGAAGACCACAGTAAAAGCAACTGAAACAATGACTTGCCTAGCCTGCGAAGTGGCTTGTCAACGCTTTGGTACGCATCGCAATGGTCTTCGCCGTTTTCGTTGCCCGGTTTGCAAAAAGACCTACACCGAGCCGCACGCGCCCGCGCTGGAAGGCTCCTACCTGCCCCAGGAACGAATTGTGATGGCACTCAAACTTATGATCGAAGGGAACAGCCTGCGGAGCACGCAGCGCATCACGGATCTTGACATTAACACGCTGATGAAGATCCTGACTAAGGCCGGTGAGAAGTGCGAAAAGATCCTGGGCCGGTTGATCGTCGGCGTTCCGGTCAAAGACGTAGAGTGCGACGAAATTTGGTCCTTCGTCGGCAAAAAGCAAAAGCGGGTTCAGCCTGATGACGATCAGAACTTTGGAGATCAATACGCGTTCGTCGCGATCGAACGCAATAGCAAATTGGTTTTGAATTTCGCTCTCGGGAAACGCGATCAAAGCACGACTGACATCTTCATCGAAGGGTTGCGCCATGCGACCGCGCGGCAAAGATTTCAAGTCACAACTGACGGTTTCCCCTGCTACAAAACATCGATCCCGGACACTCTAGGCGACCGCGTGGATTTTGCCCAACTCATTAAAGTTTATCGGGCACCGAGCGAAGGCGAAGCTCGCTATTCGCCCGCCGAAGTCGCTGCAATCGAGGTGGTCCCAGTTATGGGCCAACCTGATCCCAATCGTATTTGTACTTCGATTGTCGAGCGCCAGAATTTAACGATTCGCATGCAGATGCGCCGACTCACTCGGCTGACAAATGGATTCAGCAAAAAATGGGAGAACCTCTGGGCCGCCTACTGCTTGCACTTCGCCTACTACAATTTTTGCCGGATTCATAAAACGCTTCGCATCACACCCGCAATGGCGGCAGGGATCACGGATCATGTGTGGGAGCTATCCGAATTACTGGCGTAGGGGCTACGAGCAGAGAACCGGATCGAGAATCATTCTTGATGGCTCGCCAGGATTCG
>JBEKBK010000356.1:0-9025 GCA_050015435.1 Bryobacteraceae bacterium | reverse complement strand
CGGTCTGCTACCGGCCGCGCTATCCCATGAGATCGGCTCCGATTCGCAGCGCCCCTTTGCGATCGTGGTGGTGGGAGGCTTGATCGCCGACCTCGCCATGAGCATCTTCCTGCTGCCCACGTTCTATGTGTGGTGGGCACGCCCGACCGATCATCTGCCGCCGGTGGAAGATGCGCGCAGCGTATACGAATCAGGCGAAGGCTCACCAGAATAGGCTCGTGTTCAATGCGGAGGATATTCTACACGGGCCTAATCCTATTGTTCAGCTTGGCGCTAAGTATTTCTACAGTAGGCTGGTTGAAGGGCCGGCAGGAACTGGAGGCGGTGACAGTCGCCAATGAAACTCTGAGAAAGACTTTGGGCGATATGACTGTTGCCATCGCGCAGAAGGATCGTGAGATTGACCGTCTGACGCAGTCTGCTTGCGGCACTGATGAAAGTCGCGAGTCGCAGCGAACCGGCACAGCCTTGAAGAAAGACTGAATAAAAAGGATGCTCTATTCATGATGATGCGAATTTTGGCACTGATTGGATTTGGAACCGCGTTGCTGTTGCGGGGCGCCGACGACCCCAAGCAGAGGGTGCAGGTGAGCAACACGGAGCACGTGGATTTCCCGCCCAACGGAACGCTCAGGTTCGCGAACTCGATTGGAGTGCTGACCGTGGAAGCATGGGACCAACCCGGCGTGGAGATCACTACGATTAAATCCACGAAACTCGAGTATGAAGAGGCTGATCGCGAGAAAGAGACGCACGAACTGGGCCAAGTGCGCGTCGCGACAGAACGCCACGGCGATGAGTTGGTCATCACCACCACATTTCCCCGGAATCGGGTTCTTCATCCGGTGGCCGGAGAAAGCAATTTCGATCTGGAATACCGCATCAAGGCGCCCAGCACTGCCCGAATCATTGCACAGCATAACGTTGGGGGCCTGAACGTTGACGGCCTGGTGGGCGACATCCAGGCGACTCTGCGCGAGGGGCAAATCACGCTGCATCTTCCCCAGGACGGCCAATACGACATTACCGCGAAAAGCAGGTTCGGCCATGTGAACAATGACTTCCCGGGACTGCAGAAGCGCCAGTGGTGGTTCCTTGGCCATCGGGTCGTGAACGGGGCTTCAGCGGCGACGCACAAATTAAATTTGAAGGTCGGATACGGGGACATCGTTATCCTCAAAACGCAGATACCGAAGCTATGACCAAAGAGACCATCCGGGAGCGCATAGAACAGATCGGGATCATTCCCGCGATTCGCCTCTCCTCCGCCGAGGACGCATTGTTTGCCGTGGAAGCGGTTTCAAACAGCGGGATTCCGATCGCGGAACTGACGATGACGACTCCTGGGTGTGTCGAGGTGATTTCCGAACTTGCGCGTGACAGACCCGAGCTAATTATTGGAGCCGGTACGATTGTTGACGTTGAAATGGCGCGCCGCTGCCTGGACGCCGGCGCTAAGTTTCTGACCAGCCCGGGCCTCGATGTACGAGTCGTAGAATTCGCAGTGAAGCACAATGTGCTGGTCTTTCCGGGCGCCTTGACTCCCACCGAAGTCATGATTGCATGGCAGGCGGGCTCGGACTTCGTCAAGGTTTTTCCATGTTCACTACTCGGGGGCGCCAGTTACATTAGAGCCCTCAAGTCACCGTTCCCGGACATCGCGTTGATCGCCTCAGGCGGCGTCACTCAAACGAACGCTGCCGACTTCATCTTGGCCGGCGCCGTGGCAGTGGGCATCGGCGGAGATTTGATCCCTCGGGAGGCCGTCCACCGCCGAGAACCGAGTTGGATTTACGAGTTGGCAGGACGCTTCTCGCAGATAGTCAGAGACGCTCGCAGTCAAAAGGCTGCCTGAGACCCGTGCGCCGGATGTGGACGGCGAATGCAAAGTCTCCATGCCGCGACGGGAATAATTGTTTGTGGTTGGGGCTCCCGCCGAAGAGCATTTTTTTAAGACCGAAGGAGGCTTCCCCCACGGCGGTTACTCCTTATTATCCTTCTGATTATCGAAGAGAACCCAGCCTAATATTCATTTGATTGCCCCTTCTGGCGGGTAAGCACTTGGAATTACAAAGTCTAAAATCAACAGTGCTGAAGATTGGCAGTTTCCCGTCAGCAGATTGATCAGGAGGCATCCACAAGATGATCGTTTGACTCGTAGCAATTGTAGGTGGCGGTCGTACATAATGCGGACGTGACGAGGATGATCCTGCCTGCGGAAAAGCTTTGGGACCGGCAAAACCGAATTCCCGCGCGGCTGGCGAGCGCCGGGATGATTATGGGGATCGCTCTCGGGGACTGGTGGACGGAGCCTTATTTATCGCTCGGTTTCCTGTACTTGTTTCCTATTGTGCTCGCGGCTGGTTTCTTGCCCCGCCCAGCGCTGGTCGCCGTTTGCGTCGTGTGTGCCGTGCTCAGTGAAGTTTTTAGTTCACTCGACCCGACAGGGCGGGTGGTCCGCTTGATTTTCACGATGTTGGGCCTCGCAGGATGTGCACTGTTCGTCTCGGAGTTTCTCCGCAACCGCAGGCTCAGCTTGGAAACACAAGAGCGGCTGCGCGCCCTTGTCGAAACGAGCCCAGCCGCAATCATCACGCTGGACCAAAGTGGCGTCATCGAATTGGCCAACCGAGCGGCGGTAGAACTGATGGTCCCGCGTGGTGTGGATCTGATTGGCCAGCCGATTGACACGTTTCTGCCGGAGTTGCAAAATGCGCTGCGCTCCAACAAAGGCGCGCAACTGCGAGCGTCGATGCGTTGTCAGGTCCATCGGGGTAGCGGCGAAGCCTTCGTCGCTGAAATATGGTTTTCCACCTACCAGGAGAACGGAGCCCGAAAGCTGGCAGCGATCATCGCCGACGTTACCGAAGAACGGCCCGAGGTAGTTCCTTCGGATCCGGCAAGATCGGAGGTCGCCGAGCGACCGAGCTTGAATGATCGTCAAGCAGCTGTTTTGAGGCTTCTCTTTGCGGGCCTTCCGAACAGAGCGATTGGGTCCCGACTTGAGATGACGCCAAGCGCGGTCAAGAACACACTTCAGCAACTATTCTGGAAAGCCGAAGTGAATAACCGTAGCCAATTAGTCCGCGTTGCACTCGAGCGCTACCGCGATCTGTTATAGACACTATTTCAAAAACCACCTGATTCCACACACGGTCAATCGAACGGCTGGTTCAGGCATTCGGGTGCCCAGAAGAGTCGATCCGAAAACCGTCTTCCTGCCTTCCACGAGCGCCGCCTCTCACGTATACAGGCTTCATGCACTGGAAGTCATTCATCGCGCTGACGACACTTCTTGCCGTCAACGCGCTTTTCGCACAGGTTGGCGGACGGATCACCGGGACGGTGAAGGATCCGACCGGCGCGTCCGTCGTCGGGGCTGCGGTAGCCGCCGTCAACGCAGCCACTGGAGTAAAACAGCAGACCACGACCAACGATCAGGGGGGCTTTACCTTCCCAGCTATCCCGGTTGGGCAATACAACATCGAGGTCAGTGCCGGTGGTTTCAACCCCTACCGCCGCACTGGGCTGGCGATCGATGTTAATAGCTCTCCGCAAGTGGACGTAACGCTACAACTCGCAACGCAGTCGACGAGTGTTCAAGTGAATGAAGAGGCAGCCCAAGTTCAGGTGGAAAAGTCGGACACGCAATTGGGCCAGACGATCACAAGCCAACGGATTACCGAGGTGCCGCTCAACGGCCGCAGCTATACGGATCTGCTCGCCGTGCAGACCGGCGTTACTTCGGTGACCACCAGCGCGACTTCGAGCACTTCTTCCGGCGGTAGCTTCGGTGCAGTTGCGGTGTCGGGAGGACTGAATCCAGGGCTTTTTTCAGTCAACGGCCAGCGCGAATCAGCGAACGGGTTCATTCTCAACGGCGCCAATGTGGAGGAGGGTATTGCAGAAGGCGCCGCGATTATTCCGAACCTGGATTCCATTGAGGAATTCCGCGTCCTGACCAGCAACTTCGACGCTGAATACGGTAATTATTCCGGCGGCTTGGTCAGCGTGGTAACGAAGTCCGGCAAAGACCAGCTGCATGGCTCGGCGTTTGAGTTCCTGCGAAACACGGACCTGGATGCGCGCGGCTTCTTCGACCCCTCGCTCGCAACATACATCCAGAACCAGTTTGGCGGAACCCTCGGCGGGCCCATCAAGAAGGACAAGATATTTTTCTTCGGCGACTATCAGGGCACGCGAAACGTTCAGGGTATTGAGACCGGATTGCTTCCGGTCCCCTCATTAGCCGATCGCAGCGGCAATTTGTCAGACCTGGCAAGCTCGTTAACCGGCACGGTCCAGGGATCGAACGCCGCGAGCCTGCTCACCCAAAGACTCGGCTATGGCGTTTCCCCTGGAGAAGCGTATTACACGCCTGGTTGTTCAAGTGCTCTGCAGTGCGTGTTCCCGAATGCCGTGATTCCGCAGCGGGCGTGGTCGGTTCCGGCGCAGAACCTGCTGCAGTACATTCCGCTTCCGAACGTCGGGACAAGCGAGTATTCGAACGCCTCCCTGGCGCAACGGCTCAACGATGGTAAGGGGTCGGCGCGCGTGGATGCGCAAACGACGCTCTTAGGCGCTATATCGGCGTATTACTTCATTGACAGCTACAATCTGAATAATCCCTATCCCACGCAACAGGGCGGAGCCAATGTCCCCGGATTCAACGCGCTCTCCAATGGCCGGTCCCAGTTGGCCAGTCTAAGCGACACCAAGACCTTTGGCCCGACGGTGGTGAATGAATTCCGGCTCAGCTATATGCGCGATTTCAATAACCTGGGCCAGCAGCAGGGCGGAGTTGGTACGAGCCTCGCGTCGCAAGGATTCACCGTAGGCTCATCGGGCATTCTCCCTGGAGACCCAAAGACCGAGGGCGTTGAATCCATCGTGTTCAACAAGATAAATTTCGGGACGACTCCCTTCTCGCTGGTGCAAACCAATGGCAGCTTTCAGGTACAGGACAACCTGTCCAAGGTGATGGGGAATCATTCATTCAAATTTGGCGGTCAGTTTATGCTGCAAACCGTCAAGCTGTTGCCAGACTTCACAGCCAATGGACAATTTCAATTTACCGGATACCAAACCGGATCGGATTTCGCCGACTTCCTGCTGGGGCTGCCGAGCCTGTACAGTCAAGGGTTCTCTCCGGCGTTTTACCAACGGTCGAATTATGCTGGCGTTTTTGCTCAGGACAGTTGGCGCGCTACGTCCAATCTGACGTTCAACTATGGCTTGCGCTGGGACCTGATCAAGCCTTGGGAAGAAGAGCATAATCAGACCGGCACGCTTATCCCAGGGGAACAATCTCTAGTGTTCCCAACCGCTCCCACCGGCTTGGTGTTCCCCGGCGATCCGGGTGTTCCCAACACGATCGCGCCGTCCCGTTACAACAACTTCTCGCCTCGTGTCGGTCTCGCCTACACACCCCCTTGGAAGAACGGATTTCTAAAGAAGCTGACCGGCGGGCCGGGCAGTAGCAGTTTCCGTGCGGGCTATGGGCGGTTCTTCACCGCTATCGAAGGGCAGACGCTGGCGTTTGAAACCGGGAACGCGCCCTATGGCCTTACCTACACCAGCCCGGAGCCTCCGCTTTTCACGAATCCCCTCGTCGGCGCCGAGACCGGAACGCTATACCCGCAGCAATTTCCCGTCGCCGTTCCACCCTATAACTCGTCGGCGAAGAACTCTGACCCCAACATCAATTTCGCGGCGTATTATCCAATCAACGGGTTCGACGCGTTTTTCCCGACGAACAAGAACTCGTATTCGGAGAATTACTTCGCTTCCATCGAGCGGGAGTTTGGCAGCAACACGGTCTTCGACGCGAGCTACATCGGCAGTCAGGCGCATCACCTCCTGGTTATGCTGGCGGCCAATCCGGGGAATCCCGCGCTGTGTCTGAGCCTGAGCCAACCGAGCGACGTGATGCCGCGAACGCCCACATGTGGTCCATTCGGCGAGAACCTGGTGTACACCCGAAGCAACGGCCAGATCGTCAACGGAATACGCGGTCCGTTCGGCAATAACTTCGGCACCGATGTCTACTTCGACGCGATGGGCAACTCAACCTACAATTCGTTGCAAGTTACGCTGAAACATAGCGGCGGGGGCTTGACCGTTCTGGGCAGCTACACGTACGGCAAGTCGCTGGATCAGGCCTCCAATCTCGGCGAACAGGTGGACCCTTACAATTACGACCTCACCCGCGCCCCTTCTTCCTTCGACATCCGGAACAATTTCGTGGCGAGCTACCGCTATGACTTGCCATTTGCCAAGGTCTTTCGTCACTCCAACCAGGTGACGAAGGGGTGGGCTGTCTCCGGAATCACACGTTTCAGCAGCGGACTTCCAGTGACACTGGTCAACCCCAACGATACTGACCTGATCGGAAGCTTCAACAACGGTGTGAATGGCGTAGGATTTTCCAATCTGAACGTTGCGTCAGGTCCTCTGCAGCTCAATGGAAATCCGGGAAATGGGCAAAACTACTTTAATACCTCGCTCTTTAGTGTTCCCGCCCTGGGTTCGCCTGGAAACGCGTCGCGCCGGCTGTTTTACGCGCCGGGAATGAACAACTGGGACATTGCGCTGCTGAAGGAGACTCAATTCACGGAGTCCAAGGTGCTCGAATTCCGCCTCGAGACGTTCAACACGTTTAACCACGCTCAGTTCTTCGGCGCTAACTCTGTTGATGGCAATATCAACGATTCAACCTTCGGACAGGTGATCAACGCAAATTCGCCCAGGCTTATGCAGGCCGCGCTGAGATTCCGGTTTTGACGGGAAGACTTTGATAGCCAGACGTGCGTTGCACTAGTAGCCCGAGAAACAACGGTCTTCGTAGAAGGGCGGCGGAGATTGCAGCAACGATGGTCATGAAACCATCGAATGTACACTGTGTTCAATATACTTCGTTCATTTGATTGATCGTTCGATTGCGGGCTGGTCTTGTTTGACTAGAAGGAAGACTTCTACCACTGCATGGGTGAAGTCGCCAACCACGTGATGTACAGGAGCGTGGAGCATATGAACGAACTGGTTGAAGAGTATCTGGGGAACAGCCGCAAGCGGCAGGATATCTCCCGTTACCGGCAGCATCGCGCCCGCACCGACTTTAGCTTCAGCGCGCTTTGTAGGCTTTGTTGGTCGATGAACCGGCTTGGCAGTAGTTGAGCCCGATGCTGTAAGTATTGAGGTGCCCACAACGAAGCCGAGACTGCGCCAGAGCGCTCATGGAGTCAAAAAGAAACTCGCCTTTGCACCCGTGTGGAGGTTGAACCAAGATATCGGACACTTGAAGAGGCAGGAACATAAACGTGGCCCAGCGCGGAAAGGGAACGAGGACCAACCATGAGAACACACTATCGTGACGAACTGGAGTCGGTTCGGCGGAACCTGATCCAAATGGGGGAGACAACGATATCCGTTCTAAGCGAGGGTATACGCGCAGTCGTCGACCTCGATTCTGGCACCGCCGAACGAGCCAGCGAACTCGAAGCCCAAACCGATCACCAGCATCGGATGATCCATGACCAATGCCTGAATCTCATCACGCTACAGGCCCCGGTCGCAAGAGATGCCCGGCTCGTAACTGGAGTTCTCGATGCGATCGTTGACTTGGAGCTAATCGGAGACTACGCCTACGAGCTCATGACCCTGAGCTCTTCGATGAAGCGCCGGCCGCCCTCGCAGATCTCCAGCCAAATGTCCGCGGTGGGCGCAAAAATTCTGACCATTCTGACGACGGCAATTGAAAGCTGGCGCACCGGAGATCGCGATCAGGCGCTTTCTGTACAGCCTCAGGAAGCCGCAATCCGCGCTGATTGTGCGACGCTGTACGAGAAGCTCTCCCAGCTCGTCTCGACACCAGGCGCGGGTACGGTCTATGTAGATCTGATGTTGATTTGCCGGCATCTGGAACGCATTCTGCGGCACGCCGTTTGCGTGGCCGATCAGGCGGCTGGAGCGTCCCCTCTGGGCATTAACGCCTAAGAGCCGAGCCACGGGACCGCTTCCCGCTTTCGGAGGCGAGCTGAGGCCACCGTCGCGCCCAAGCCAAGCACTACGGACACGGTGCCCGGCTCCGACGCATCGGTATTGACCGGCGCGCTAAAGTCGGAAAGGGTCAGGATTCCCGGCTCGCCCTCATTGTCGGCGGTGTCAACCTGAAAACCAAAGGACTCGCCGCTGGTCACCGCGAAGCTAACCATCCCGGAACCCAGGGTCGTCCAGGTAGTGTCGTCCGCAAGCTCGGTATAAGCTCCGCCCAACAAGTACCCGCCGTCGTCACAAGGAAGGTTGCCAAGAGGTCCGCAGACGGGTGACGTCGAATCCAGAGATGTATAAGACCAATTGAATTGAATCAGACCCGCGGTCGGAGCGTTGATAACAAAATCGGTTACTCCCGGCAATCCGCTACCGTTATTGCCGCCGGTGAGGACTAGCGTGAGACCCGCATCGGGCGTCATGGCGAAGCCGTCTGCCTCCGTATCGATCAGGGTCCAGTTCGAGAGATCATAAGTGCCTGTAAAGGATCCGGCGTTGGCCGGCCCCACCAAAACAAGACTGAGCGCCAATGCGCCGCAGAGAACCAATCGCGATTGCCGAGGCTTCCTGCTACCCCTTGCTTGCCTACGGGTTGATTGGCTGCGGAGCTTGGGAAATACTTCTTCCATCCGCACCTCCGAAAATGCGTAAGAGAAGTAGGAAATTGACATGTGCGGAGACACTGCGTCAATGGTACTGTCTCGCTTATAGTACCCTTCAACCCCGTTATCCGATCCGACGCTCATTCTGAATCGAGACATGCACACGCGCGGTTGCTTAGAAGCCGCCCTCCGGCGCTTTAGCGCCAATCTTACCACTCGTTTAACGCGTCGCCAATCCGACGAATGAATTCCAGTGCATGAAACCTATATACGTTAAAGGCGGCGCTTCGGCCAACTGCACACCCGACTCGACTTTGGCCTTGTCGCGGGGCTTGTATGGCCGCGCCGGAACCACCCCGACGCCGTAGTGCATG
>JBEKBK010000355.1:0-9054 GCA_050015435.1 Bryobacteraceae bacterium | reverse complement strand
GCGTATCACAAGGCCGACAAGGCTATCCAGAATATCGTTGCCCTGCTTGCTGCGGCGTGATGTTAGCTGCCAGAATGTTGAAGCATTCTTGTTTACAATCTCTGACCTAAGAATCTAAGAATCTAAAGACGATTAAGCCGTTTATGCACGGCTTAACTCGCGGGTCAGCCACGCGCGCGCAGTAACCCAGTCGCGATTCACCGTCGCCTTCGAAACCCCAAGGACCTGGGCGGTTTCCTCGATCGACAAACCTGTAAAGAAGCGCAATTCAACGATCCGGCTCTGCTGTGGATCGAGCTTGGCCAGCCCGTCGAGCGCGTCGTCCAGGGCGATCAGTTCGAGGCCCCGGCGGTCCGGATAGTCGATCGCTTCATTCAGAACCAGCGTCGGAGCTCCGCCGCCGCGCTTCTCGCGAAGGCGCGCCCGGGCGTGATCGACAAGGATACGCCGCATGATCTGCGCGCTGATGGCAAAGAAGTGAGTGCGATCCTCCCAACGAGCCTGCTTTTAGTCCACCAGGCGCAGGTAGGCTTCATGCACCAACTCCGTGCTCTGCAGAGTGTGGTCCGGCCGTTCGCGGCGCAAATGGCGGTGCGCCAGGCGGCGGAGTTCGGTGTACACCAGCGGCGTGAGTTCATTCACGGCCGCGGCATCGCCTCCGCTCCATTTCTGGAGGAGCTCCGTGACCTGGCCCGGCACGTCTCTCAGGTTACTGCATTGTTCAAGCGAGATAATCGATCCGCTATGCCTTTTTCACCCTGGGCGGCCATTATGACTATCGCGTGACGCCGAGCAATTCCGGGAGTGTTCTTTGTGTATTTGAACCACAAATCCATTCCCACGCCGGTCGCGGTGTTGTTCGTTGGTTTGTCGGGGGATTTGTCGAACTTCAACGACGGCTCAAGACATTGCTTACCGAGGACCTCACGCTACTAGCAAGTTCACTGCCCATCCGCTGCCGAGTACGCCAAGGTTTCGTTCTGGAGCTTCGTCGCCGGATTTTCCGAGAAGTTAATCCCGTAAAGCGGATTACGACGTCTTCTTCGCCGAGAGCGGGAGCGGCGTACCCTCCCGAATTTCATCCGTCGCCCGGCGGAGCACTCGATCGCCCGACTTCAGATTTCCGATCACTTCCACGAGATCTCCCTCGGTCACACCCTTCTTGACATCGACCCATTCCGCTTGGCCGCTCTGATCGCGAATCACGAACGTCCGCTCGGTGGTGGTGACCACGCTCGTCCTGGGCACGAACAGCGAGGGGCGCGTGCGGCGGACGGGCCATTTCGCAGTCGGATACATACCGGGAGCTAACGAACCATCCCGATTCATCACATCCAGTTCCACCGCCATGGTGCGAGTCTTTTGATCGAGGGCCTGCGAAATGCGCGCGATCTTGCCGGAGTAGGAGCGCTCCGGCCAGGCGGGGACTTGGAACGTTACACTCGATCCGTTGGTAATTCCACTCACATCCTCCTCCGGCACCGGCACCACAAGCCGCAAATGCGAGACCTGTTGAATCACGAGAAGAGCGATATCATTCCCCGGGCCGACCAGCGCGCCCGGATGGACCAGCCGTTCGGTAACCACTCCATCGAAGGGGGCAGTGATTCTCAGATACGCCTCCAGGTCATTGAGCGCTTGAACCGCCGATTCCGCCGCCTTGCTCGCCTGTTGCCGGGAGTTAATCAAGGCCTTCGCGGCGTCCACCTGCTTTTCCGCCTGGATCAGTTCGTTGCCGGCAATGACGCCGGGAGTTTCAGCCGCCATTTTCGTGCGATCATAGGTACTCTGCGCGGCTGCAAGCAGGGCCTCGGCTTGCAAGCGGTCCGCTTCAGCGGCTTGAACTTTCGATTGAGCTTCGGCGATTCGCGCGGCCATCTCGGGCGCGCTCATTTCGACCAGCAAATCGCCTTGTTTGACCATACTGCCCCGATCCACCAGAACGCGGTCCACGTAGCTTGGAACCTTAGCGTGCAGCGAGACGCTCAGGAACGGGAGAAGCTCGCCCGGCAATTCGATCGTTCGCGACACAGGTTTGGACACGACGGGAGCCAGATCTTGCGCCCAAGCAGATTGCGCGAGCAGTCCGAGAACATAAATAGGGAAAAGATGCCGCGACCGTATGGCGAAAACCGCTTGCTGACGCGCGCGGCCCGGTCGCAGCCCATCCGTAAGCACGGACAGCGACTCGCGGCGGCTGGTATTCGCACGAGAAGAAGCCGGTCTGGAGACCGGCTCGCCGCCAGGAATGGCGGCCCCACACGGCTCGGTCACACGGTAATAGGTGGCTTGTCGCAGCAACGGGCTACTAGTGTGCGTCATAGTATCGGCTCGCGGGGTCCATCGGGTTGAGCGACGGAGACGTTAGAGATGCCTTTCCCTGGAGGATGGCGTAGATCGAGGGGAGGATGGTCAAGGTAGCAAATGTGGATACGAGGAGACCGCCGATGACGGCGCGGCCCAGAGGCGCCGATTGCGATGCACCCTCGCCGAAGCCGATTGCCATGGGCAGCATGCCGAAGATCATCGCCGCGGCCGTCATCAGGATCGCCCGGAGCCGGCTGGATGCACCCTCGCGCGCCGCATCCAGAACGGGACGGTTATCGTGGCGGAAGCGCTCGGCGAAGGTGACCAACAAAATCGAATTCGCAACAGCAATGCCGACCGCCATAATCGCGCCCATGAAGGACTGAATATTTAGCGTCGTGCTGGTCGCCCGCAACATGAGTAAGACTCCACAAAGCACGGCGGGAACGGTAAGAACGATCGCGAGCGCCAGCCTCATCGACTGGAAATTCGCGGCGAGAAGCAGGAAGATCACCACCACTGCCAGCAGCAGACCGATCCGCAACCCGGAAATGGTTTCTTCCAGCGGCGGGATCTCTCCCTTCATGACGACTTTCACGCCGCGGGGCGGCTCGCCGGCGCCAGCCACCGCCTGATTCAGCTTCCGCGCCGCCTCTCCCAGCGTGATTCCGTGAATATTCGCGGTGACGCTGACGATATGCTGTCCGTTGAAGCGTTCAATCAGCCCCGGCATGGTTCCCAGCTTCATCTGCGCAACGTTAGTCAGTTCCGTGTCCCTACGGCCATCCAGCATGATCGGAAGTTCACCGACGCTTTCCACGCTTTGCATGCGATTCTGCGGCAGCTCCACCTGAATCTGGAACGCGTTGCCGGAGTTTGGATCGCGCCAGTAGTTCGGCTCGGTGAAGCGGGAAGAGGACGTGGCGGGAACCACCGAACGCACCACGTCCGCCATGGTCAGCCCGAATTGGCCCGCCCGGTCGCGATTGATGTTGATGTCCAGGGTCGGGTAGTTGTACTCCTGGGCAAATTGCAGATCGCGGACGAAATCCAATTTTGCCAGTTGGGATTGAATCTTCTGCGCGTATCCATAATCGTTCGCGAGACTGGCCCCTTGCACCGCTACTTCGATGGGAGTGGGCGAGCCGAAGCTCATCACCTGGGACACGATATCGGCCGCTTCAAAAGAAACCTGGCATGCGGGCAGCTCCTGGCGCAGGTCTGCTCTGATCCGCTCGCGCAGGGCTTCGCCGCGCGGGGTATCGGGTTTCACGGCGACCTGTATGATCGCCTCCTGGGGTCCGCTGGTGAACAGATGAATCAAATCGACGGGGTAGCTGGAGGGTACGACGCCCATGAAATCGCTGGTAATTAGCACATTGTCCTTGCCCGCGTCCTGTTGAATGACGTTGAGCGCATGAAGGACAATTCGTTCGGTCTCTTCGATGCGTGTGCCGGCCGGCGCGCGCAACCTCACACGCAGCAGAGGAGCATTGGCATCCGGAAATAATTCGGTCCCCATACGGGGCAGTAGCAAATAGAGGAGCCCGAACGCCGTCGCGAGATAAACGAGCACCAGGGGCCAGCGAAACCGTAGGACCAGGCGCAGATAGCGCTCGTAGAACGAGCGAAGATGCCCGAAGATCCCTTCATGCTCTTCGCCACGATGCGCTTCCCGCATGAGCCATGTGGAGAATACCGGCACCAGGCTGCTGGAGAGCAGGTAAGACGCGATCATCGAAAAAGCGACAGCCAGCGACAACGGCATGAAGAGCTGCCGGCTCACCCCGATCATAAAGAAGGAGGGAACAAATACGGCGAGGATGCAGAACATCGAAAGCAAACGCGCCATCGCAGTCCGGCTGCAGGCTTCCACCACCGCGCGCGCCCGTGAAATCCCGGGAAGCATCTGCGTATGAATATTCTCGATCTCAACCGTGGCCTCGTCCACCAGAACACCGACGGCAAGAGCCAGTCCGCCGAGCGTCATGATGTTAATGGTCTGCCCCACGGCCCACAACAGGATCACGGCGCTCAGCAGCGCGAACGGGATGTTCATGATGACAATCAACGCGCTGCGCCAGTCACGCAGGAAGATCAGCACCATCAACCCAGTCAGGCCCGCGCCGAACAGCCCTTCGGTGATCAACCCACGTAGAGAGTTCGTGACGAACGGGGACTGGTCAAATTGAAGGCTTACGTCCACGTCATCAGGCACAACCTTCTTGAAATCGGGTATCGCCGCTTTCACGGCGCTGATGACGGCAAGCGTCGAAGCATCGGCACGCTTGGTCACCGGAATATAGACGGTTCTCTTGCCGTCGACGTGAGCGTACGCGGTAATAATATCGGTGCCGTTCTCGATGGTTCCGATGTCCCGGAGGTAAATCGCCGTTCCGGACACGGGCCGGATGGGCGTACTCAACAGCTCCGAAAGATCCCCGCCCAGCGCCGCATTCGTCCTGGCAATACGGTTGGTTTGCCCGGTCCACATATTTCCGGAGGGCATCACCAGAGTCGCCTTGCTGACGGCCGAGATCGCCTCTTGAGGCGAGATCTTGTATTGCTGGAGCTTGTCGGGATCGAGCGTTATGACGATGGTCCTCTGATTGCCACCGAATGGTGGCGGGGCGGATACGCCAGGCAGCGTCGCGAACAAGGGCCGCACGCTGTTCAAAGCGAAATCCTGCAACTCGCCCTGCGTGTGGGTGGCGCTACTGAAAACCAGTTGACCGACGGCAACGCTACCTGCGTCGAAGCGCGTGATGAAGGGCGGCACCGTGCCCGGCGGCATGAAAGCGCGGGCGCGATTCACGTAGCCAACGGTCTCCGCCATCGCCTGAGCCATATCGGTGCCTTCATGAAAGATCAGTTTCATGAGCGCCGCGCCCTGAATGCTCTTGCTTTCCACTCGACTGATTCCGGTGATGTAGAGGAAGTGGTACTCGTAATAGTAGGTAAGGTAGCCTTCCATCTGCGCGGGATCCATGCCGCCGAACGGCTGGGCTACGTAAATAGCGTTCTCGCCGACCTTCGGGAAGATGTCCACGGGCATTCGCTGTACCGCAAGAAAAGCGAGCAGCGCCAGGGCAATCAGGGCGACGACAATCGTGACCGGCCGGCTGAGGGCAGCTAAAACGAAACGCATGTTCCACCTCTTGACATCATTGGCTTGCCTCGGCAACGAAGGGTTGAAGATCTCCACGAGCTGTGGACAGTTGGAGCATCGCCCGCCAGACACTCAAACGGGCCAGAGCATCATCGATTTGGGCCTGGACGAGCAATCGCTGAGCTTGCGCGACATCATCGATCGGGGCCAACCCAGACTGATATCGCGCGGTTGCCTGTTGTAAGGCCGTGCGGGCAGAGGAGACTTCGACCGGTGTAATCCCCGCCACGCGTCGTGCACCGGTTAGCGTCGCCAGCGCCGTATTGAACTGAGCCTGCAACTGGGCGGCGATCACCATGGATTGCGCTTGCCCGGCCCGGATGTTCGCGGACTGCATGGCTTCCTGCTCCCGGATCGCGAACCGGTCCATCGCCGGGAACGTCACCGTAAGCCCGACACCGTAGTTTTGCGTGGTGGGCGCCAACCCGTTCAATGCGCCGAGCCGCGCGCCATCGTTTACCAAGCCAGTCCCGCGTGCGGCGGCCAAGCCTTGCACCAGGAACTGCGGATAATACGTTCTTTCCGTCGCCTTGAGTTGGGATTGCGCCTGGACGACCGCGGCATTCTGCGCAATCGCCACTGGGTTCGCTGCGGCCTCTAGTGGGGGCTCGGGGCGGTCCGGCGGAAGTTGACCGGCCAACTTGCCGGGATTTAAGTTCAACTGGGACGGGTTGAGGCCCACGAACTGAGCCACGGTGGAGCGAGCGACCTCAATAGCCTGCTCGGCTTGCGCAAGCTGGGTCTGGGCTGCCGCTAACTCCGCTTGCACTCTCGATTCGTCCGCTCCAGGCCGCAGTTCCGCGGCCACCAGTGCATGAATGCTTTTCAGAAGGACCTGCCAACTGTCAACGGACGCGCGGGCGGCCTCGGCCGTCTGCTGGGCGGCGACCACAGTCAGAAATGCATCCGCCGTGGCGACAGAAACGTCATAGCGTGTCCGGTTCACGGTTGCCTGGGCCTGGTTGTGGGCCTCAGTGGCAGTCGCTACGTTGGCGGCGCGCAAGCCGAAGTCGAACGGCTGCCAGGTGACGAGAACTCCCAGGCCGCTGTCCCAGACCGAGCCGAAATTATTCGCCGGAACGCCGTCCACGCCGGGTATGACGCTTTGGGGAAGCAGCAGTCCGTAGAAGGTGTTCCGAGTGGCGCGATTTACCTGCGCCAAACCATCCACTCTGGGCAGATATGCGGTTTGCGCCAAACGAATCCCGGCGGCGGCCGCATTCATTTGCTCCTGGGTCACCCGGATCGACGGGTAGTTGTTTAAGGCACCCTCGACGGCCTGGCTCAGTGTCAAAGCGGCTGCAGGTGAAGTCGGTTGTGCGGGCAAAGCTCTCAACATAACGAACATCACGGAGAGACATCTTGCAACGCGTATTGAATTGCGGCTTGGCTTAGTTAGCACCTGGGCTAGTCACCTTCGATGAGTTCATGAAAAAGCTCCCGCACTTTGCTCTTGGATGCCGCCAGCGCTTTCCGGCCGAGCGGAGTCGCGCGGTACACTCGCCGGAGGGACTTTCCGTTCCGCTGCTGAGTCGAGCGAAGGTAGCCTTTTTTCTCAAGTCCCTGGAGCAAGGGATACAGGCTACCCGCACTGATGCGGTATCCGTGACGCGCCAGTTCCTCGATCATTCCGAGGCCGAAAATTGGACCTTCCACGGCGTGGTGGAGCACATGTAAACGGATCAGGCCGGAATATAAATCGCGGTCAGCCAGTCCGAGTTTCTGCTCTGACTTCGTTTTCGACATCTGATTACGAACTACGTTAGCATAAACTAACTCGGCCGTGTATGAACGTGCATGAATGTGAATAATTCACGGATCGCTTGAATCACTACGTCCGGCCGGTCCAGTTGGATCCAGTGACCGCTGCCGCTTACGATTTCCAGGCGGCCTCGGGTTGAACGCCGGGCGAGCTCTTCATGCTCCTGGCGCTCGATGGCGCTGGCGGTTTCGGACGATAGGACGATCAACGGCAGATCGCCCAGGGGGGATGCAGGAACTGACGCGGCGTTTTCAGGCAAGGCTTCGAGATACCGGGCCATTCCTTCGAAACACTTGGGGTCGCACCAGCGGGATTGGATCAGCGGCCAGACTTCGCGCGGCAACTTCTGGACCTGGCCCACCAGCCGCTCGATGAGACCTCCGCCTTGTCCGCTGCTGGCGCGGGCGATCAGCTTCGGAAGAGTTCGCGATCCGCTGGTGAGTCGATTGAGTGCGAAGCGCACCAGGCCGATGCGGGCGAGAAATGCTCCACGGCGCGAGAGCGAAACCCCCAGGCGCAGGGTCTTTGAGGGTTTTGTCCACTGGGCCGCGGCGGCAGGGTCCACTAGGACCATACCGGCGAGCTCTTGCGGGTAGCGCAGCGCGTACGCTTGTGCGATCAAGCCTCCATAGGAATGGGCGACCAGGACGCGTGGCGATCCCAAGGCTGCTCGAGCGAGCATGCGGCGGAGTTCCTCGACCTGGGTCCAAATATGGCGCGGTTCCGGGAGCGGATCACTCCACCCCAGCCAGGCACGATCGTAGCTGACGGTTTGACTGAACGTTCCGATCTCGGGCTGCACCAGTTGCCAACTGAGTGTGGTGGATGCGATCCCGGCCTCGAACACGACCACGGGCGAACCTGCTCCCAGGATCACTGCGTTGAGGGAGCCCGTGCCGATATCGATCATGACGCCCGGCGAGGGATAGCGGCGAGCGTCCGCTGTCGCGCCCGCGTATTGGTAAAGTACACCGGTCAAGATGAGCAGGAGTACGAAAATTACCAGGCCGAGAAGGACTGGCAAGGTCAGTCCGAGACCGCCCATTCACCGGGGATGATTGGCCTGGTCCGCGGCAACTTCCCGAGGCTGGCGATATAGCCGATGGCGGCGAGAATTCCGGCGAACGTCGCAAGTTTGGCGATGTCGGCTTGGTGCGTTCGCGGCAGCAATTTCCAAAGCAGGCCGAGCACCGGCTCAGCGGCGCAAACCGCCCAGACGGAGCCATAAAAGTAGCGGCGCTCAGTTCCCTCCCCTTTCGTGGACGAACGGACGCGTGGGAGCCAGCCCGCGGCTCCGCAGATCCACAAAAGGATCGCGAGCGGGAAATAGGCGTAGTCGTAAATCTGCCGCAAGCGCCAGACACCGGTGGCGACCGCGTAGGTCAGGCCGGCGAGGTTCAGCAGCGCGAATGTGATCAGATCGCTCCACGCGAGCGTGTAGCAGACGCGACGGTACAAGGGATTCGGCTTGTCCTCGGTGAATCGGAGGATGTAAGGCTTCGGCTCGACACCGGGCAAGCGGCCGCGCAGACCAGCGATTCCGGTCACCAGGAGAACGACGCCCAGCCACGCGGTTATGCGTGAGTCTAGTCCGTGTTCGAACAAGTCGAACGTCAGCGGCCCCGGAGCGATGAAGAAGACGAAAATCCAGATGGGCCAATGAGCCAGGCGATAGGTGATTTTATTGCGTTCGCGGAAACGAGTCACTTCATCTTATTAGGATTGGGAGGGTATTTTTCGAACGACTTCTTGACCATGTCGTCGAGCTTGCCTTCGACTTTAGCCGCGTCGCTTTTTTCTTCCCGCGCGATCGCTC
>JBEKBK010000354.1:0-9068 GCA_050015435.1 Bryobacteraceae bacterium | reverse complement strand
TCACGTTGTCAGCGTCTGTTCCACTGACCGACTTAACCGCCGGCATTTTGCCCTTCCCCTCAGTGATGACCGTTTTCAAATCCGCGTCACTAAGAGCTTGCACTTCAGGCGAATTAAGGTTGCGCATCTCCACCTTCATCATTTTCGCCACGGCGGGATTCGAAGTGCCGTCCAGTCCGTGACAGGACTTGCACGCTCTATCGTAGGTGGCTTGCCCGACCTTGGCATCCGCGGCGAAACTGGCGCTGGCTGAGAGCGCCGCTAAAGTCATTAGCGTGAATATCATTCTCATGTCGTTTCTACCGGTGCGCCGCGACGCTGCTCGCTGCTGGATAGTCGGCTGTGGCTTCGCCGGACGACGCAATGTCTTGAGCCCCCGTGTGCCTCAATAGATCCTTCGCCCGCGTGATTTCTTCTGACGTATCACAGTGAACGGAGAGTAGAACGCCGCCCTCTTTGATTCGCCCTTCGTATCGTTTTGCCTCGTACTCAGGGATACCCATCCCAACCAGTGCGCCAATCAGGCCACCGACCGTCCCACCAACTCCGAGGCCGGCCAAAGCACTCATGATCGGACCGGCAGCGATCAATGGACCCACCCCCGGGATTGCGAGAGCGCCGATCCCGGCCAATAAGCCGAGAGTTCCCCCAATCGCTCCGCCGGCCGCAACTCCGGCAGTGGCGCCTTCCGGCGCTTTAGTATTCTTCTCGTGTGCAAAATCCTTCGAGCTTTGATTATCCGGAAGCAAAACCGAGATATCGTCATTGGAGAAGTCTGCCGCCATCAGGCGGTCTACGCTTCCTTCGGCTTGGATTCGGCTGTCGTAAATGCCAAATACGGCTGTCTTTTTTCCTGTCATGATCTTTTCTCCTGAGAATTCTGATTACAAACAGATTTTTACGCTGAGAGCGAACAACCCGGATGTGCGCAATTGCACGAGATCTCTACCTCTGCCTTTCCGTCCTCGCAGCGCTGGCTGCAATACTTCTTGTCAGTTGCTACCGTGCAGCGGCAGGCCGGGTGTGCACATTTCTTTTGTTCAATGTTTGCCATATCTCTTCAGCTGCACGAGCAGCGCCAACTTCGGCTTTTGGTGAACCGATTCGCCGTGCAAAGGGCTTTGTGAACTCGCCTTAGCGATAACCGGGTCCAGTGAGTGACCACATGTGATCGATTGACCGGGGGCGGTCAGCGCAGGAGGCAGCTCCCAAGCAATGCCGGTTCAGCGCCGTGAACAAATTGGCCGTTAGCCGAGCTTTTCCACATTGGAAGCCGCGGTGCTCTCTATTCGAGCCGAAGAGGAGAACTGTAAATGCGTAAAACACTCGTAGCCATTTTGGCAATTGCTGGTTCCATTGCTCCCGCCGCCTTCGCGGCAGACAGAGAAATCAAAGTCGATGATAGGTTGGATGCTTCGGCCGACACGCTGATAGACATGATGAGGGCAGCCGATAAAGGTATCCCGCACGATCTGCTCGACAAAGCGCACTGCGTGGTTGTCGTGCCAGGTATGAAAAAGGCCGGATTCATCTTCGGCGCGAAGTACGGCCGCGGGTTTGCGACATGCCGTAGACCTGGCGGTTCTGGCTGGAGCGCACCGGCAGCGATGCGAGTTGAAGGTGGAAGCGTCGGTTTCCAGATTGGCGCTTCGGAGACGGATATCGTCTTGCTCGTGATGAATGAGGGTGGAATGAAACATCTCTTGTCCGACAAGTTTACGATCGGCGGAGAAGCAACCGCGGCGGCCGGCCCAATTGGCCGCGATGCAAGCGCTCAGACGGATGCCATGATGAATGCGGAAATGCTGTCCTACTCCCGTTCGCGCGGGTTGTTCGCAGGCATCTCGCTGGAAGGCGCGACGCTTCGTCCTGACGAGGAAACCAATCGGGAACTCTACGGCCACGACGCAACTAATCGTGAAATTCTGACCGGCGACTTCAAGACTCCGGCGGCCGCTGTAAAGTTTGAACGGGCGCTCCATCACGATTCGGCTTCACGCAGCCGATAGGCGCGGCTCTCCGCTCTTGATCTCCGAACCAGATGGGCGTGTCCGGTACACCCTTGAGTGGAACACGGGCACGACCTCTCGGGGATTCCGTAACTGAAAAAATGGAAGCAGGGAACCTAATGAATGAGAATAACTACGGTCACCACGGGAACGAGGGGCCGGAACACGACCGTGTTCCTCATGTGAACACTCCCTACTGGAAACGTGCTCATCATGATTGGCGTTTCTGGATCGGGCTGTTCTTGATGCTCTCGGCCATGACTGTATTTGTCCTGAGCGATAACCTGGCCTTCCTACCTTGGAGGCCGCCTCCGCAGCCGCTTCCAAGCGCCGCCGGAAAATAGCAGAGCCTCAGCCGCTGAAGAGATCTGCTCCAGGCCGTCGAAATGGGCCAGACAGAAGGGTGGGTCGTGATGGAGGGGAGACAAAGAGTCGCATCTATGCGGGTCCGAAGCTAGGCGCCACACAAGCCGATCTGCGCCAGGGACTTGCGAATGGGACGTGGCGGACCATCTGGCGTGCTTCCATCCGAAGCCCAGCGACGCTGTCTTCCTTCCAGCCGGGACGGCTCATTCTCTACGGGCGCCGTCGTGGTCTTCGAAGTTCAGCAGAACTGGGACGTAACCTTTCGCCTGTACGATGGGACCACGTCGACACGAAGACGTGCCGGGACAGTCCGGGAGGAGTCTCCCCCTCGCCGGAAGCAAAGGTGTAACGTGCAACATATGGGTGCTCCGCAATCCTCCACTAAGGTTGTCCCACTCTCGACAGGGCGAGGGACAATTTCGAGCACAATCGCAGCCTCCAGCATCCATGGAATGGGCGCCCAGAACTTAGTCAGCGCCCCTGCGCAATGGATGCAGAGCCCGTGTCCGGTACGGCGTTCGGGCCGAACTTCTCGATCCGGCCGTGGACTTCATCGCTGGTAATCGGCAAGTACGCCGAGGGCGCGATCATCGCAGTTCTCCTGGCCTTCAATGCCGCGCTCGGATTCATACGGGAAGGGCGCGCTCAGGCAACCCTTGCGGCCTTGAAGTCGCGACTCGCGCTGAATGCCTCGGTCCGTCGCGACGGTGCTTGGGCGACGGTGCCCGCTGCCGGACTTGTGCCTGGCGATGTTGTGAAGCTATCGCTCGGGGCCGTGGTTGCTGCCGACGTGCGTCTGACCGAGGGATCGGTTCTGCTGGACCAGTCCATGCTCACCGGCGAATCCGTTCCGATCGAAGCCGGCGCAAGATTCGAAACTATGCGGGAGCCCTGGTGCGGCGTGGCGAAGCGGTTGCGGAGGTCACGGCCACGGGAGCGCGCACGAAGTTTGGACGCACCGCCGAGCTGGTTCGAACCGCTCACGTCGAAAGCTCGCAGCAGAAAGCAGTTCTGCGCGTCGTGCGCAATCTCGCCATGGTCAACGGCGTCATCATCGCGATGCTGGTGGGATATGCCTACGCTCTCAAGATGCCGGGTGGCGAGATCATTCCCCTGGTGCTCACGGGGATTCTGGCGTCGATCCCAGTAGCGCTGCCTGCTACCTTTACCCTTGCGGCGGCGCTCGGCGCGCGGGCTCTGGCAAAGCTGGACGTTCTTCCAACCAGGCTCTCCGCGGTAGATGAAGCGGCAAGCATCGACGTACTGTGCGCCGATTAAGACGGGCACGCTAACGCAAAACGCGCTGACAGTAACCGCCGTCCATGCCATTTCCGGCTTCGATGAATCGCATGTTTTGGGACTGGCGGCCCTGGCGAGTTCGGACGGTGGGCAAGATTCAGTGGACGTCGCCATCCGGGCCGCGGCCGCAAAAAAAGCGGCCTCCGATCTGCCGAAACTGATCAAGTTCATTCCATTCGATCCTGGGACGAAGATGTCGGAGGCAACCGCCTCCGATCCGGGTGGCGGTACGGTGCGCGCAGTCAAGGGGGCCTTCACCGCAGTTGCCGCCCTTACGCAACCAGCACCCGATGCATCCAAGACGGCGAACGAACTTGAAGCGCAGGGCTTCCGCGTTCTGGCCGTTGCAGTTGGTCCGCCAGCGGCGCTGAAACTGGCCTGAATCATAGCTCTCAGCGATCCGCCGCAGCCGGATTCCGCCGCGCTGATTACGGAACTGCACACACTGGGAGTACGCGCGGTCATGGTCACAGGCGATGCCCCGGCGACGGCAGCCATCGTGGCTCAATGCCGTAGGCCTGGACGGAAAAGTCTGTCCACCGGGACCGATCCCCACCGGCGTGCGCCCGGAGGAGTTTACGGTTTTCGCCGGCATTCTTCCGGAGGGAAAATACGATCTCGTCAAGGCGTTCCAGAAGGCCGGCCACTTGTTGGCATGTGCGGTGATGGAGCCAATGACGCTCCGGCGCTGCGCCAGGCGCAGATGGGAATAGCGGTATCCAGCGCGACCGACGTTGCCAAGTCGGCTGCCGGCATCGTGCTAACCAAGCCAGGACTCGGCGGCATCGTCGCTTCGATAAAAGAAGGCCGCGTGACGTTTCAGCACATCCTGACTTATACGCTAAACTCGATTACTAAAAAAGTTGTGCAAGTGCTATTCCTGGCGGTTGGTCTGGTCATGACCGAACACGCCATCCTGACTCCAATGTTGATGGTCATTATCATGCTGACCGGCGACCTTCTCGCATGTCCTTGACCACGGACAATGTGCGGCCGTCGCCGCTGCCAAATGCCTGGCGAATCGGCAAACTCACGATCGCGGGTGTCTTCATAGGAATCTCCGAACTGGTCTTTTGCACCGCCGTCCTGGCGATCGCCAAATTTCGCCTGGGCTTTGGAATCGAAACGCTCAGAACTCTAGCCTTCGTGCTTATCGTGTTTGACAATCAAGCGACGACCTATACGAATCGTGAACGCCAGCGCATGGGGTCCTGTCGCCCTAGTCTGTGGCTCGTCGGGTCGTCCCGCGGTCGACTTGCTGATCGCCTTGACGCTGGCGACTTGGGGAATCGCCATGAGTCCTCTGCCTATATTCGTTGTAGGAGGAATCTTCGGGGCGGCAATCGTGTTTGCGTACCTCTTGGATTTTGTGAAAGTCCCGGTGTTCAATCGGCTGAGGATCGCATAGAGACCTTGGACTCGCTCATTGAGCCGAAGCGGTACGTGTAAGCTCGCGTGAACTCGGCGCCCAGAAAGAGCACCTGCGCCGAATAGTATACCCATACCAGTATGATGACGAGCGAGCCTGCTGCTCCATATGTGTCCGAAAAGCCTGCCTTGCCGAGATACACGCCCAATAGCAGCTTTCCTGCGGCGAACAGCAGCGAGGTGACGACCGCGCCAAGGGTGACATCGCCCCAGTGCAGCGGAACGTGCGGCAGCCCTCTAAATATGAACGCGAAGAGACCCGTAACGACAACGAAGGAAACCAGCCAATCGGTGGTCTGAACAAGCGCCTGTGGCGGCGCCGTGCCCGAGTTAAGATACTTGCCCGCCGCAAAAGTCCAGCTATTCACAATCAGCGATACCACGAGGAAGAAACCACAAGCGAGAACGAGCGCGAAGGAAACCAGCCGGTCTTTCACCAAATTGAAGATGCTGCGGACAGCGCCGGAAGTAGTATCTTCCGGCACCCTCCAGATGGTATTCATCGCATCCCTCAGTTCGCTGACCACCGCCGAAGCCGCGAAAAACATGGTGCACAACCCAAGGCCGGTAGCCGCAACGCTTCTAGAAGACCGGTGCGCTCCTTCGATCATCGTCTGAATTGCCTTGGCTCCTTCGAATCCCACTAAGCCTTGGATCTGAGACACTAAGCGCCCCTCCGCGGCTTGAGCACCGAATGCGAAGTCGGCGATAGCGAGCAGGATTAACACAGTCGGCGCCAACGAAAGGGCAATGTAATAAGCGAGCGCTGCGCCCATTCGCGGAGCCTTATCGCTTTGCCAGTTCTGGAATGCCGCTTTACTCAAAGACGCGAGCTCTTTGAACGGAATGGGATTCATCGGTCTCAATGCTCCCGGGATCCAGGCTCAGCCGTTCTCCCAACTAGCCGCGTAACCAATAGCCGATAATCATTCCTACCATGCCATAGGCCCAGCGCTTACCCTTGAGATCGTATCTTTTGCTGGCAATGATGAAAAATGCGGCGGCCATAAGAGGCGCCGTAAGAAAGATTTGGATTCCCTTCCTGCTAGTCTGCCGTTCCTTTGCCTTCGCGTAGGCGCTCCTATCCGGCGGCGGATTAAGGTAGTCCGGTTCCGAAGGCCGTTGGTAATACGCCTCGCGAAAGTAACTCTCCATCGTGTGCCTATCCGAGTAGTCAAACCAACCGAGTACGCCGAATCCTACAGCGGCGACCATCGCCAACATAGCGGGCACCGCTCTCGCGCTGTGCATTATGCGGTCCTCATAGCACCCGGTGAAGGTTGGTCTGACCTTGATCACAATTCATCGCCGGTTCACTCTCAGGAGAACAAGCCAGGCATGTAGGCGATAAGAAGAATCAACAATATCGTCCCCAGTCCAATGCCAGCCCCGCCGCTGGGACCCCAGCGGGTATGGCCGTAGTAACCACCGTTCCTATTCTCCGTTTACTTCTCAAGTACCTTTTCAAGCTGCCCGACCTGCTTTTGGATCTTGCCGCCGAACTTCTCGACTTGTCCTTCGGCCTCCAGGTTGGGATTGTTCGTGAGCCGTCCCGCCGTCTGCTTCACTTTGCCTTTCAGCTCATGAAGCTCGCCTTCGATCCGGTCCTTCGTACTCGGTTTCATGCTTCGCTCCTTGGTCGATCGCGCCTCAAGGCGCCAATATTCGAACTTCAATCCCATCCAAAGCATCTTTGATGCCACGGACGTTGAGTGACCAAGCACCGCCGCGACAGACCTTGGAGTGGGCGAATTGGCGCAAGCAATCTTCGGAGGCGTATTTTCGCGCAAAGTAAAGTGAAGCTGATTGATACCCTGAGCATTGTTTCAGCCCAAGGATTTGTCACCACCCCACGTTCGTAGACAGAATTCCTGAGTTCGCTCGGTTTCCGTCTCCACGAAGCGGAGCCGTATGCGTTGCAGTCGTAGGGGTTGATCGAAACGGAGTCGAATTGTTTGCTCGCCTGGATCGCCGGCACGCCAGCCGCGTTCTTCCCCGACGTTGAATGCAAATTGAATCGGCCATTCAGGGTCTTCCGATGTGACTTCGACCTCGACGATTTGCTCCAAGTCGAGCCAGTCGCCAGCACTTGGCGGTGCCAGGGCCACAGCCGTCGGCCTGATCACACGTTTCCGCACGCTTGGACCGTTCCTTTAAGATGAACGATACTCCTCATACTCCTCAATGGTCCCATGCTACGCTCATTGGGACAGCAATCGCCGGACCTCTGGGCACCCAGAGCGCGACTAAGCAGCGTTCGAACTGCGGGGCCCAGTCTGTCTGCGGCCACCTACGAACTCTTGAATCCTGCGAAGGGCTTACCACCGCTCTGGCGCTTCTCTTGTTCCTCAGCAATGGTCGCTAGACGGTTAAGGGCCTCGGCAATTTGAGTCAGTACAGACACGATTTGCGAAAGATCGTTTTCGGGCACTGTGGAATGTTCTCCTTTATGCTCCCATTTTACGAGTGTTTCCATAGGTCGACCTGGTGTCGCGCAGCCCCGGCATCGCGAAACTTCGATTACCGGCGCCCGCCGCCGCGAGATGCTCCGCCGCCAGCCGGCTGCTGTCTCTGCTGCACCTGCTGCATCTGCTGCGTGTGTCTTTGCTGCAACTGCTGCGTCTGTTGCTGATGCCGCTGCTCCACTTGCTGGACTTTCGCGGGAGCAGCATTCTGTCTCGTCAGTTGCTGATGTTCCTGGTCCTGCTTTTGCTGGAGTTTCTGCCGATCCTGGTTTTGCTTCGCGACTACCTTCTCCTGCTGCTGCTGGTATTTTTGGTCCACCTTCGCGTTCCCGGTGTTGGGAGCGGAGCGTTGGATGGGCGGCAGGTCCTTAGGATGGGCCGCAAGGTTGGGGCGAGCAGTCGCGGTAACTGGCGGCGCACCACGGTTCGCAGAAACCCGTTGCTGGGGGTTATTGTGTGCAGACCACGCATGTTGAGTTTGAGCGGCTACAGGTCCGACATGTCTTCCCCGCGCAGCAGCCTCTTCTTCAGAAGTGGCGCGCGCGTTGATCCCGCCGTTACCGCCGTTGAAGCTGACGCGGTTAGCCGGCGCGTTCACCCTGGTGTTGTAAACGTTGTGGATGGCGCGGGCGTCCACGCGATTCACCGCCGTGTTGTAGAAAAAATGCCCATTTTCCCAGCGTCCGCCCTCATAACCATGACCGAAGTATCCGAAGCCATAGTTGATCCCGCCGTAGAAGCCTACCGATGGGCCCCAGTAGCCTTCATTGAAAATAAATCCGGCGCCGCCCCAAGCCCAATAGCCAGGAGTCCAGAGGAAACCAGGTTGGGGAGCCATCACCCATGTGCCGGGTACCCAGTAATACTCACCATCCCAAGCCCAATAACCGGGCGTCCAGATATAACCGTCCCCGGGGCAAACAGGTTGGTCGTAGACAGGCAGTTCAGGCGGCGCGATGTTGACGGACACGCCGATTTGCGCGAAAGATCCAGTCGACAGGAACAGCATTCCTCCTGCCAACAACAGTGAACGAATGAAGCGAATACGCATTACTTTCCCCTCTCGCCGATTGTCCATCGGCTGTCGGCAAGAGCCGACAATATCCAAGTTAAGAGCTGTCGCACGTCGCGTTCCACGGTTGGGTCGCCCCTTGCGATGATAGGGCCAGCTCTCGTTAAACGATCCTGCGCCCCTGAACAAGCTGGATGACCAGCACGACCACAGCGAGCACCACCAAGATATGAACGAACCCGCCAAACGTATACGAGGTGACCACTCCTAATAGCCACAGAACCAGCAGAATCACAAAGATGGTCCAAAGCACGTTATTGTTCTCCTTTCAAAGAGTCATTCCGATTGTTTTCATCGCACGCGTGAGTCCAACCGGAACATGGGCGCGTTTCCCGAATCGGTTGAGGGCAGGAGCCCTCCGAGAACCGGCCGTTGGGCGAAATGGCCCACTTCGCAGCTTCGCCTGGCGACCGCGTTGAAAAGGTGTAC
>JBEKBK010000353.1:0-9071 GCA_050015435.1 Bryobacteraceae bacterium | reverse complement strand
ATCTAGTGTCCTGAGTTAGAAATACGTTGAAGAAGTAATGGGAGTAAGTGCATACTTGCGTATGCGCATGGGACGGCCGAAGAAACCGCTTCAGATCAGCGTGGAAGAGCGGGGGAAACTGGAGATGTTAGCGAGGCGGCCGAAATCGGCGCAAGCGATGGCGATGCGTGCTCGCATCGTGCTGCACTGTGATACCGGCGTCAGCAATCAAGCGGTAGCTGAGAAGTTGCAGGTGACCGGAGCTACGGTTGGCACATGGCGCGAGCGGTTTATCGAGCGACGGCTGGAGGGCCTACTCGATGAGCCTCGGCCTGGCGCCCCACGCTCGATCACAGATACGAAGGTGGAAGCGGTGATCACCCAGACGCTGGAGACCATGCCCGCCAACAGCACGCATTGGAGCACGCGGCTCATGGCAGACAAAGTCGGTCTTTCGCAGACAGCCGTCGCCCGGATCTGGCGTGCCTTTGGTCTGCAACCGCATCGTTCGGAAAACTTCAAGCTTTCCAAAGATACCGGCTGACACTCGCGATCGTCGCGCGCACGCTGTTCAGCGCCGATGTCGCGTCGGAAGCGGACGAGATCGGCGCGGCGCTCACTCTGATGCTGGATTACTTCCAGAAGGTGTTCCAGCCCTTTTCGCAATGGCTGGAGAAGCTACCTTTGCCCTCCATGCGCCGCTTCGAGCGCGCCCGGGACCGTCTGGACCAAACCATCTATCGAATGATCGCTGAGCACCGTGCGAGCGGCCGCGATTCGGGCGATCTGCTGTCCATGCTGCTTCTGGCCCACGATGAAGAAACCCACGGCCAGATGACCGACCAGCAGGTCCGCGACGAGGCGATGACGCTGTTTCTGGCCGGACATGAAACCACCGCGAACGCGCTCACCTGGACCTGGTATCTCCTGTCGCAGAATCCCGAGGCCGAAGAGAAGTTTCACGCCGAACTCGATCGGGTGCTCGAAGGGCGCACGCCGTCTTTTTCGGATATGCCGCAATTAAAGTACACCGAAATGGTCTTGGCCGAGTCCATGCGCCTGTATCCTCCCGCTTGGGCGATCGGCCGCAAAGCGATCAAAGATCATCAAGTCGGGGAATACACGATTCCCGCGCAGTCGATTCTGATCCTGAGCCCGTATGCCGTCCACCGGAACCCGCGCTGGTTTCCTGAACCGGATCGGTTCGATCCGGATCGCTGGCTTCCCGAGAGATCGGCGGGTCGGCCGAAGTTCTCTTATTTTCCGTTCGGAGGCGGCGCACGTGTCTGCATCGGCGAGCGCTTCGCGTGGATGGAAGGCGTTCTGCTGCTGGCGACGCTCGGCCAGCGCTGGAAGTTGCGTCTCGCCCTAGGTCATCGCGTGGAAACGAAGGCGCTGATCACCTTGCGTCCGAAGTACGGCATGCAAATGATCGTCGAGCGCTCGCGTAAGACCGCATTATTTCATTAGATGCGTTGATCCACCTGACCTCGACGCTCAATCGTCACGACGTGCAGCCGTCGCGTGTCATCATCCACGGTAAAGATGATGCGCCAACCGCCCACACGCGACTTTCGCAGGCCTTCGTAGCCGGCCAGCGGAGCCGACACGCGAGCTTCATAAGAGTTCTGAGCGAGCCGTTCCATTCGTTTTATCATCCGCTCCTGAACATCGCGGCCAAGCCGGTCAAGATCGCGGGCAGCTCGATTAGAGAGCTCGATCCGGTATCTCACAAACCGCGGGTTCGGCGATACTCTTCGAGCGTTATGATACGACCGCTGCGGACGTCGTCCAGGCCCTCTTCGATGGCAATGCTGGTTTCACGACTGATTTCGTCCGTATCGTTGAGCTCGGCCAAGTAGTCGAGAGCTTCCCCCAGGCGTTCTTCCGGAAGGCGTCGACAAGTTGGTGAACGCTGTCGCGGACTGTCATGAGAACCTCTGCTTCGATCATACTGCTTTCCGGTGACTGAACTATCGCAATGATCACGTGTTGCTTACCGTCCACACGATAGTTGATTGGAGCGGTTTCGAGTTGTCTGCCGCGGCCGGCTCTTTTTATCGATAGCCTCAGGGATTGGAGTCTTCGCCGCACCCCAGTCTCGGGCACGTTCATCATGCCTGCCTCTACATCGCCGCTTCATTATCCAAGCTCCGCCACAGATACCAGCTCGCGACCGAACAATACGGCCGCCAGGAAGCCGCGATCCGAGCCATTTCGTCCGGGTTCGGCAATTCGGGCAACCCGTACGCCTTCTTGATCGCTGCCCGGACCCCCAGATCGCCGGTTGGCAGCACATCATTTCTACGCAACGCGAAAATGAGAAACATATGCGCGGTCCAGACGCCGATCCCCTTCACCCGCGTCAGATGTTCGATCACCTCCGCGTCCTCGAACGTCTCGACCAGTTCAAAATTCACTTCGCCATCGCGCGTCATCCGCGCCAGTTCCCGGATATAGGTCATCTTTTGCCCGGAGAGCCCGAGCGCGCGCATACGCGCCGGCCGCAATTTCAGGATCGATTGCGGAGTCAGCGGATCCGCCTTGGCGGCGGCCATCAGCCGGTTGAAAATCGTCAGCGCGGCCTTCCCGTTCAACTGCTGGTAGACGATGGACCGGACCAGCGTCTGAAAGGTCGGCTCGCGGTATTGAATCTCAAAACCGCCGACCTTTTCGATGATCCCGCCCATGACCGGGTCGGATTTCTTCAAATGCTGGATGGCTTTTCGCATGAGAAAACCGGATGGAACACGTTCGTGCCGTCTTGCATCTATCATTGTACTTATGAAGGCTTTAAGACTCCCGCTCCTCGTTTCTTTCCTCGCCTCGGGCGCCTTCGCCCAGGAACCGGTCATCAAAGTCGACGTCGATTTGGTGAACGTGCTCTGCACCGTGCGCAACAAGAGCAACGGCCTGGTGGGGAATCTGGAAAAGAAGGATTTCCAGATCTTCGAGGATGGAAAAGAGCAGGAGATCAAGTACTTCACGCGCGAGACCGATTTGCCCATTACCATCGGGCTTCTGGTCGATACCAGCGCCAGTCAGGAGCGGCTGCTGGATATCGAGCGCCGCGCCGCTTATGAATTTTTTTCGAAGGTGCTCCGCAGCAAGGACCTGGCGTTCCTGATCCAATTCGGCGCGGAGGCCGAGCTGTTGCAAGATGACACGAGCTCACCCAGGCTCTTGCAGGAAGGCCTGAATCAGCTTCACATGAGCGTGCCGGTCGGCGGCTTACACCCCGGGCCGGTTCCCACGCAGCAGAATATGGCGGGAACGATCCTGTTCGATGCGGTCTATCTGGCCTCGAACGAAAAACTCAAAGGCGAGGTGGGACGGAAGGCCATGGTTCTGATTACCGATGGCGTCGATACCGGGAGCAAGATCTCCCGCGACAAGGCCGTTGAAGCGGCCCAGAAAGCTGACGCGATCGTCTATAGCATCGACTATGAAGACCCCTCCGCGTACGGCGGAGGCTTTGGACGAATCACTCTCGGAGGAGGACAAGGCGAGGGCGACCTGCGGCGCATGTCCACCGAGACCGGCGGCCGCGTGTTCAAAGTGGATCGCAAGAACTCGCTCGACGACATCTTCAAACAATTGCAAGAAGAAATGCGAAGCCAATACTCCATTGGCTATGCGCCAACGAATCCCAAAAAAGACGGAAGCTACCGCAAGCTCGATATACGGACGTCGAACAAGGACTTCAAAATTCAGGCCCGCAAAGGCTACTACGCGATCGCCCCGGAATCCAATTGAGAAATTGGGTTATGTTGGACGTGAGTGTCTACTCAAAACCCTCTCGCTGATCCCCTGCGCTTCGAACGCCGGGTCCCGGAATGCACGGTTGTAATTTTTGGCGCGACCGGCGACCTTACGAAGCGTAAATTGATGCCGGCCCTGTACCGTCTCGCGTATGAGCGCCGCCTGCCCACGTCGTTCGCGATCATCGGCAGCGCGCGGACTCCACAGAGCGATGACGCGTTCCGCGACACCATGCGCGAGTCCGTGAAGCGCTTCCTCGAGGACAGTCCTTTCGACGAAGAGCTGTGGACCAGTTTCGCCCGGAACCTGCGCTACGTGGCGGGCAATCTGAACGAACCGAAACTTTTTTCGGATCTCGGCGCGAAGATTTCGGAACTGGGGCACACCAACGTCCTCTTCTATCTCTCGATTCAGCCCAGTAACTACGCGCCGGTAGTCGAACAACTGGGCGCGGCTAAGCTCGCCTGCAGCGACGGCGGATGGCGGCGCATCGTGATCGAGAAGCCGTTCGGACACGATCTTGAAAGCGCTCGCGCGCTCAATGCGAGCATTCATCGCGTGTTCCCGGAAAACGAGGTCTACCGTATCGACCATTACCTAGGCAAGGAGACCGTCCAGAACATTATCGCTTTTCGTTTCGGGAACGGAATCTTCGAGCCCGTCTGGAACCGCCGCTACGTGAACCACGTTCAGATCACGGGCGCGGAGTCCATTGGAGTGGAGGGCCGCGGCGGCTACTATCAGGAAGCGGGGGCGCTGCGGGACATGATTCAGAATCATCTTCTGCAAGTCACGGCGACCATGGCGATGGAGCCCGCGGCCGTCTTCGAGCCAGATGCGGTTCGCGATGAGCGAGCCAAGCTCCTGCGCTCGATCAAGATCATGCGCCCGGAGGAAGTGCCGCTCTACTCGGTCGCCGGCCAGTATCGCGGATTCCGTGAGGAGCCGGGCGTCAACCCGAGTTCGCAAACCGATACGTTCGCCGCAGTTACCTTCTTCATTGACAATTGGCGCTGGGCGGGCGTACCGTTCTACATTCGAACCGGCAAGAAACTGCCGAAACGGGTGACGGATATTGCCATCCAGTTCAATGACGCGCCGCACGCGATGTTCGAGCCGGGGACCAGCGGCCCGTCTGGGCATCCCAATCTGCTCATCGTCCGGATCCAGCCAGAGGAGGGGATTTCGCTGCGTTTTCTCTCCAAGCAGCCGGGAAGCGGGATGCATCTGCGGCCGGTCTCGATGGATTTCAACTACGGCACGAGCTTCGGCGAGCGAACGCCGAGCGCTTACGAAACACTGCTGGTGGATGCCATGCAGGGCGATGCGACCCTGTATACCCGGCAAGACATGGTGGAGGGGAGCTGGCGCGCCGTTCAGCCGATTCTGGACGACTGGGGCTCCCGCACCTTCGATTTTCCGAACTACGAGCCGGGAACGTGGGGACCGGCCGCGGCCGATGCCATGCTGGCCCGCAACGGTCACCGCTGGCGCAAAAGTTAACCATATGACCACCGCTTCCGTCGAACCCGAAAAAATTCTTCGCGACCTGCGCGAGCTCTGGTCCCAATTGGGGCGCGACCAGGAAACCGCGGGCGGCGTGCTGCGCGCCTGCGCCATGACGTTGTTGGTGATCGCCGAAGACGATGCCGACGCCGAGCGAGCCAGGAAAACCGTGGCCGTAATCATGCACGATCATCCTTGCCGGGCGGTGGTGGCGAAGATGACCGAAGGCGGCGCGGAGTTGGACGCGCGTGTGTTCGCCGAATGCTGGATGCCCTTCGGCGGCAATCAGCAAATCTGCGCGGAAGGTATTGAGATCACGGCTGGCGCCTCGCAGTTTGAAGAAGTAACGCGATTCCTGGTGCCCCTGATCGTGCCGGACCTGCCCGTGGTCCTGTGGTGCCGAGGCAACCGTTGGTTCGCTCCGGGCCGGTTTGACGCGCTGTTTTCACTGGCCGGGAAGATCATTTTTGATTCGTCCAGCGCGCCGGATGCTCTGGCGGCGATCGGGATGTTGAAAGAGTTGCGGGCTCGCACCCAGGCGAGAATCGCGGACTTGGCGTGGGCGCGACTCACCGGATCGCGTCAGGTGTTGGCCAACGTCTTTGATGACCATCTGATGTCCGCGGCCGCGGTCAGCGCGGTGCGGATCGAATATGGGTCGCCCGAGGCCCCCGAATCGGGAATCCTCCATTTCAAGACGTGGATTGAGCGCTGCCTTCCAGCGGCGGTAGTGACACTCGATCGAATTTCGGGAAGCACCGGTTTGCAGCGCGTAACGCTGACGGGCTCAGGTAACGAAATCGAAGTCGTCTGGGAGGAGCCATCTGCGATCGAGATCCGTGCGGGTAACCGGCGGTGCCGCAGCATGCTTCCTTCCGCCTCCGATGATGCCGCCATGCGCGAGGAACTCTCGATCCCGGGTGACGATCCGGTTTTCGAGAAAGTTCTAGCTGGTTGATGAAGAGGATTGGCCGCAGATGAACGCAAATGAACACAGATAAGTGACCGGTGTTTTATCAGCGTTCATCGGCGTTTATCAGCGGCTGAAATTGGTTTGCCCCGTGCTCACACGACGCGCCCTTTTACCGGTTCTGGCTGGTATTCCCCTTAGGGGATTTGGTGCAGCGGAGACGCGGCTGCTTTTCGGCGGCGACGTCATGCTCTCACGGTTCGTCGGTCGTCTGGCGCGCTCTAGGAACGACCCCGGGTGGCCTCTTCACGACCTGGCTCCCGTGCTCTCCGCAGCCGACCTCGCGTTCGTGAACCTGGAAGCGCCCTTCTCCGACCACGGCCCGGCCGTGGAACATGGGATGGTTTTCAAAGCTGAGCCAGAGATGGTCCGGGCCTTGGAAATTGCGCGGATCGCTATCGTCTCCACCGCCAATAACCATGCGCGCGATGGCGGCCGCTACGCCGTGGAATTTACGATCGACTGGCTTGCGAAGCATGGCATCGCGGCGGTCGGAACCGGGAAAACCGCCGAGGAAGCGCACGCGGGCGTGGTCCTGGTCCGCAACGGCGTGCGCTTCGGATTCCTGGCCTACACCTACGATCAATCGAACGGCAATTACACGGACATCGATGATCGCATCGCCACCATGGACGTCGCGCGCTTGCGGCAGGACCTCGCGAGCCTGCTCACCCGCGCCGACGTTGCGATCGTCTCCATGCATGCCGGGCTAGAATACGCGCCGCAGCCCAACGCTCAGCAGAAAGAGTTCGCCTACGCCGCCATCGATGCGGGAGCGCACGTCGTGGTGGGCCATCACCCACATGTGACGCAGCCCTGGGAGCACCGGGGCCGCGGGGTCATTTTCTTCTCGCTCGGCAATCTGGTTTTTGACCAGTTCCAACGGGTGGAAACTCAACACGGGTTGCTGGCCGAGGTCGTCTTCTCGGGCAAAGAGATGGTCCGCGCCCAGGCCCTGCCGGTGGACATCGTGCAAACCGTGCCTAGATTGACTTCCGCCGGCGCATCACGCCCAGCGAAATAAGTCCGGTTCCGATCATGATCATGGTCGCGACTTCGGGAGTGTCGGCGGGGTCGCTCATCGGCTCACCTATCTCGAAATTGTCAAGCTGGAGCTTGGACCCGCTCGGCGCTGCGAACCACATCGTCGTTATGGGAACGGTGCTCACGACTCCGACGGGCTCCGCGTCAGTGTTGGAGCTAAGGAAAACGTTGTCACCGCTGCAACTGTGGGTATAGGCGCTGCTCGTTTCAATACAAACGCCGCCAGCCGACGCTACCTGAATGTTGGTCTCGAACGCGTACACATTGGCTGGCAGCGTTACTTCAATCACGTCTCCCCCTACGAACGTCTGAAGAGGACCCGTCCCGGTGAAATTCGTAAAGCCGTCAATGGTCGAACCGTTGGATCCGTAGTCCAAAAAATCCGTACCCGAAACCGGATCGATGTAGTTGGTTTGATCCGAGTTGAACCCTGCGCTTGTGAACAAGATGGGAGCGTTGGGGAAGAATAGGCTCGTCGTTGCGTTGTCGAACGCTACGAGATTACCTGCAGGGCAGTCGCTGCTGATGTTGCAATAGATGACTGTGGTTGCCGAAGCTGGCACACAAGCCGCCGCCAGCACCAGAACGGAAATCGAAAGCCTTGGAAATGTCATGTTGGTCCCCCTCAAGACGCAGATCACCCTTAGCGGGGGTGCTGAAATCCCCAATCGCAGTACCGATTCAGGACCGTGTCGTTTTGAAACTATAAGGTAGAGGGCGGAGGTGGATTATCTCCGCGTAGCCGGGAGAGGATAATCCCGTATCTCTATCGAACTTAGCTTACTGGTCAGGACTCAAACGGCCGGCTTCGGCATCGGAACCGGCAGGTCCCGCGCTGGACAAACGGATTCGAATCCAATCCGCTTATGCGATCCGTCGCAGAACGGCTTGTTCTCGGAGTGCCCGCAGCGGCACAGGCCGATCACGGTGCGGCCCGCGAGCCCGTATTCCTTGCCGTCCGCGTCTTGAATCGTGAAGTCGCCTTCGAGGCGAATCGATCCGTTGTTGAAAATCGTAACTTTCGCTGCCATCCTCACGATGCTAGCATGCCGCTTCCACGCACGGGCCCTATAATGAGTCGTGATTCATCTGTCGAGTGAGACTGGCGAGATTTTCGAGCAGGCCTTCGCCTTCGCGCAGAAACAAGTGCGCAAGCTTATCGAGAAACAGCCGATGCTTTATCCCGTATATACCGAAAACGGGCGCTGGAAACACGAAGGGCCCGCCTGGACCCATTGGTGCGACGGGTTTCTGCCCGGCATGATGTGGATGTTTCACAAGTACGCGCCGGCCGATTCGCCGGATTCCAAGTTCTGGCTGGAGCAGGCCATCCGCTACACCGTGCCCATCGAGCCGCGTAAGCATGACCGCGAGGTCCAGGACCTCGGATTTCTGTTCCTCTCCACGTACTATCGCTGGTACCGGCTGACCCGTGAGCCCGCTTTGCGGGAGGTCCTGATTGAAGCCGGCAAGACGCTCGGGATGAGTTTCAAGGAAAAAGGCCAGTATCTCCGCTCTTTTGTGGGGGACAATTCGCTGATGATCGACTCCATGATGAACGTCGGCATCGTCTTTTATGCGGCGCGCGAAACCGGGGACCGGCGATTGCGCGACATCGCCATACGCCATTCACTGACCACCCGGCGGGTGCTGGTGCGCGGCGATGGATCGGTGGGCCACGAAGGCATCTTCGAAACCGACACCGGCGAGTTTCTGCGCCAGACCACGCACCAAGGCTATCGCGGGGATTCCTGCTGGTCGCGCGGGCTGGCCTGGGCGCTTTACGGCTTCACCACCAGCTACGAGTACA
>JBEKBK010000352.1:0-9459 GCA_050015435.1 Bryobacteraceae bacterium | reverse complement strand
GCGGGATCGGACTCTCAGGAGAATGATGAGGAGGCGAAAACCGAACCGACTTACTCAACCACCAGCGGCATCAGCCGAGCGCGACCAGCGCTCGGAGCGTTGGTTGTGCGCATAATCCAGGTTAAACTGGCGAAGGAAGATCCTGAGCCGCACGGGCTCGACATTTACAAGGGCGCCCTGTGGTATTGCGACGCCGCCAGTAGCTGGGTTTGCAGACTCGTGTAGGACGGTCTACTGAATACGGTCTACTGAATATTGATCGTGACGACGTTGGCGGTAATGCCGTCGACCGTCAACACAATTGGCACTTCACCCGCGCCCGCAAGGCTCGTCGGGACATATACATTTACCTGATCGAGCCCGTCGTAGACAGTCTCCGATCCAGCGTAGGCGATCGTTCCCGGCACGCCTCCGATTTCAGCCACAACATTGGAGAGCAAACTGCGCCCGCGAATCCCGGTTCCATAGAGCGCGACCACCAGCGAGTCGGTGGCCGACCCTAGACTCATCGGAACCGAGGTGCACCCCGTTGAGCCGCATTGGAAGACTGGCACTTGGACCTGCGTGCCATTCGCGGAGACGCGCACCGCGGTCGCCGCAGCCACACCCTTGCCAGTGCCATTCGCGGCATATATCGCAGGACCCACCGAAGAGACCAGCGCCGCGCTCGACTGTTTTCCGATGGTAACGGTCGCAACGCCGGGGGCCGTACCTGCCGGCACCACATACGACACGAGACTCGGACTGACGTAGTAAATCCCGGCCGGGCGCGAGACACCCGCGCTGTCCGTCACCGTCACCGTGACGCCTGCCAGCGAGTCCGGCAGCGGCTGTACGCCAGCTTGCAGCGTAGCCGTCGCCAAATTCGTTCCGTAGGCGCTGGCGATCGATCCCGGCGCCAGCCGGTAGCTGCCATCCGCGTTGGCCACGTTCGCGACCCAAGTCCCGGTGGTCGTATTATTCGCGTTCGTCACGCCTGTGCTGTTCACCACCAGCACAGGCTGTTTTAAATCCGTCTCGATCTGTGTAATCGTCTCGCCCGCCGCCAGATACCACACGTAATCGGTTGGTTGAAGCGCATAGTTGAGCACCGTATTTCCGCTGAGCCGTCCGCTGTTGACATTCTCCATCCGGATTCCGGTTGCCACTGAGTTGGTCACAACATTCCCGGTGATGGAGATATTTGAAAGCGACTGCGTAGTAACCCAGTTAAAATTTTCGTCGTAAGCCACCACGTTGATCGCGCCCGCAAGGGTCAACACGGGGTTGCTCGGAATGCCGAACCCGAGCGCGTTGTCCACGATGTTGTTTTGAATCGTGATGCCGGACGAGGGGCCCGTTTTGTAGCTATAACGTCAGCCCTTCGTCCTGTTCCACCAGAATGCCGCTTTCGTTGGTCGCCTCGATCAGGTTGTTTGTGATGGTAATATTCGACACGCCGGCCGGATAGATCCCTCGCCCGAAGGTTTGTTGTTGAACCAGATTCCCGCTAATCACCGTCCCGTTGCCGCGCAGATTGGGATCGGTTGGCGTAACGCCAAAATTGGGCGCGAGCGTGATCGCATGATCGAGGGTAAGCGTGATCAACTCGCCTCCTGTTCCCAACTGCTGGTTGACCGGTGGAGTTTCAGAAACGACTGTCGCCGTCCCGATTGTCGCTGCATTCGTGACATTGATGAAATCGAGCGATTCGTCGATTGCTATCGGCGTGTTGTTATTCCGTTTCACCTGTACGCTGGCGCCATTATTGGCGGCATTCACGATGGCCACCCATTGTCCGTCTATGGCGATCGCATCGTCGCATCCCCGCTTGACTGTGTTGTTCGTGATGGCGTTGTTGGCGCCCGCGTACCCCAGATGAATTCCATCCGCGTTAGTGCTGATCATCCGGTCCGTTCCCGGCCTCGGAATCACTTGCACATGATCCACCGTGATTCCCGATCCGTAGGACGTAAACACGCCGATGAATCCGGAAGCATAGACGGCTACGTTCTGAACTGTCAGCCCGGTTGAGGTGCTCGCGAAAATCGCGCCGATTCCCGCGCGCAACTCCAGCACCAGAGTGTCTCCGGGCTCGATGGTCGCCAGTTGTGCCGGCTGCGCCCATGGGTCCGTTCCCGTGATCTGAATCGAGGTGTTGCTCGCCGGGCTTGAAACCGGCATTCGTCCCGTGGTGCGCAATTGTACGCCGTTGCGGAAGATGTACGCATAATAGCCGTTGTTGGGATACGTGGAAGGCACCGTCACCGCGTTCAGGTAGGACGGCAGCGGATAAGATTCGAGCTGCTGGATGCTGATGGTTCTCGCCGTCGAGTTCACCCCGGTCACCATGACTTGCGTGAACGGCAACTGCATGTAATCCACGGTGAAGTTCTTCAGCGTGAGATTCATGCATTCGTTCACGTCGATGCCCATGATATTGCCCTGCGCGAAGTACAAATCCGAATATTGGAGATCGACCGTCACGTTGCTGATCGCGTTGAGATACACATGCTGGTATTGGCTGTTCAAGCTGAGGAAGTAGTAGCTGCCTTGGTCGGCGATCACCAGGGGAATGTGGTTCTTCAACGCGTAGTTGATCCCCGCCTGGAACAGCGGCCGCGCATGCAGGGCGGGCATGTTTGGAGTCATGTTCTGGGTGGCGATTCCGTTCGTCACCAGATCATGCGAAAGATTCAGCACGGAGGGCGTCTGGCCTGAAACCAACCCGAATCCCATCAGGCCGAGCATCAGGCGAAAATATGGCTTCATTCGTGGCGTCATTGGGCCCTGGTGAAAATAATACAAACCGGAAATGGCACCTCCAGTGCATTACCGGTCGGCGTCAGCCGCCCGGTTTGCGGATCGATCCCGAAAATGACGATGTTTCCAGACTCTTGATTCGCGGCTAGCAGCAGCGACCCTGAGGGGTCGATTGCGATGTTTCGTGGCGTCCTTCCCTGCGTAGATTGCCGGTCCACGAAAGTAAGCGTGCCGCGCCCCGAATCGATCCTGAAAATCGCGATTGAGTCGTCGCCACGGTTCGACGCATACACGAACTTGCCGTTCGGATGAACCACAATCTCCGCTGCGGTGCTCGTGCCAGCGAAGCTTTGCGGCAGGGTCGAAATGGCTTGGATTTCCTTCAGCTCGGATCGGGAAGCATCGTATCGGAACGCGGTCACGGTGGAGCGCAGCTCATTCAGCGAATAGACAAATTTCGCGTCGGGCCGGAACGCTATGTGTCGTGGTCCGGACCCCGGCGTCAGCCTCACAAACGGTGGATTGTTGGGAGTAAGACCGCCCTTGGCAGAATCCAAGCGGTACGAGAACACCTCATCCAAGCCGAGGTCCGCCACCAGCGCGAAGCGATTATCTGGTGACAGCATAACTTCGTGTGCATGCGGTCCGCTCTGGCGCTCCGGGTTTGCACCTGTTCCCGAATCCTGGAAGAACGCAGACGCTTCGCCCAATGAGCCGTCTTCGTGAACCGGAAACGCCGCTACACTGCCACTGTTGTAGTTCGCGACGAACACCCACTTGCCGGTTTTGTCGACAGCGACATGGCAAGGGCCCGACCCGCGCGAGGAAACGCGATTCAGCAACTTCAACTGACCGCTCCCCGGATCGATCTCGTAAGCGCTGACGCTACCCGACGGTTTGCCCTCGTACTCCGATACCTCATTCACCGCGTACAGAAAGGGTTGGTTCGGATGGATTGCTAAAAACGATGGATTCTCTGTTTCAGCTACCAAGCCAAGTGGTGTCACTTTGCCGGAAGCGCTCTGGAAGCGATATGCGTAAATCCCCTTGCTCGCACCACGCGTGTAAGTGCCCACGAACATCGTCTCGGCGGTCTGGTTCGCCACACGCACGTTATAGAAGTCATACGCGATCTTCCAGGTCGCCTCCTTACCCGGCTCAATACGCAAATCGATGAACGCTTCGGGGCAGACCGTCGTGCGGATGGACCACAAAACCATCTTCGACAACGGATGATCTCCGGTCTCACGCACCCCCGCGCCGGTCTTGCGATTCTCCACCTGAATGTCGTAGTCCGACGCGTTCCCGCCATAGCCTTCCAGTTCCGCGAATACGGTCTGGCCGGGTTCCAGCTCATGCAGGTAGCGCAAATCCGTGCCATTCGTCTCCGCAAGCCCATGCAGGTCAGCCTTCGCTCGTGGATCGAAGTGGAACCTCACGATCGTATCGGGGCCGGAAGCTTGCCCGTCCAGCATGAAGAAATTGTGCTCATAAACGCTGGTCGAGATCGTCTTGCGCCCCGTATTTCGCAGCCGATGTTCCAGGATCAGCCGGTGGCCATCCAGGCGAACCTTCTTGCTATAGGAATACGCGTATCCGCCGGTGTCACCCAATTCATGAATGAATTCGATCGAGTCGCCTGACTTGTGAACAGACCGCTTCCCTGGATCGGTAATTTCATACGTTCGAAACTGCTGATAGCGGGGCTCGTCCGGTTTGCGCACCGCTCCGACGTCGATCCTGACAAACGATTCTCCGGTTTTCGCTTCCTCGTACCCGAGGCCCGCGCCGCTGGTCAGGAACTCTTCGACTGGTCCTGTGATGGCATCGTGAAGCTTGGGATCGTAGTGTTCAAACCATTGCCCGAAATAGCTGTGCCCGTTCCACTCCAGGCTTGCGATCACGCCAGACCAGTCGAATCGCGTGCCGCGATAATATCCCGACTGCGCATCCGGAAGGTAAAGCTTCGCGTGAATCTGGGAATTGGAAATCTCCGCTTGCGGAACCTGGGCGATCATGGTTCCGGTCACGAACAGAGCGAACGCTAGTTGGCCAGTCATTGATCCCAGTTATTAATCAAGGACCGAGAATGCGATGATGTTCGCCCCTGCGGCTGCGGCCACGAACTGCTTGCCGTCGAACATGTAGGTCATCGGCGACGCCTTCCAAAGCGTGTTGGTTTCGAATCGCCAAAGAGGTTTGCCGCCGGTCGCGTCGACCGCCATCAAGGCTCCATTTTCCTCGCCGAAAATCACTAGCCCCGTGGCGGTGGACAATGTGCCTCCCCAGGAAACCGCCGGGCCAGGTTGCGGCAGCTCCCATGCAATTTTGCCGGTCCGGATGTCGATCGCCTTCAGGACCCTTTGCGGCTTCGGATCCGGCGACGTGTGCTGCGTACCGCCCAAATACGATTTGCCGGATTCCCATTTGTCTCCCGACCGCTTCGTATAGACGCTGCACTTTTCGAACGTCTGAAGATAGTAGAAGCCGGTCGCTGGATTGTACGAGGGAGAAAACCAGTTCGTGGCTCCATCCTGCGACGGACATATATGTGTGCCGGCTTCGGTCGGCTCTTGATTGGGATTGAGAATCGGTCTTCCATCGGCGCCGATCCCTTTGGCCCAGGTCAAGTTTCGCACGAAGGGCTGAGCCAGCAGCAGCTCGCCTGTGGCGCGATCAAACACGTAAAAGAATCCGTTGCGGTCGGCGTGCAGCATCAGCTTCCGGGCCTGTCCCTGCCAATCGGCGTCGATTAGCATGGACGTTTCCGTCGAATCCCAATCCCAGAGATCGTGCGGAGTGAACTGGTGGTACCACTTCAGTTTTCCGGTTTTGCGATCGAGAGCCAGCACACAGTCGGAATACAGGTTGTCGCCCGCTCGCTGATCTCCGTTATACTCTTCGGCCGGATTGCCGGACGGCCAATAAACAATGTCCAGATCCGGATCATACGTTCCGATGAACCAGGTAGGCGCGCCGCCATGTTCGATGTCCTGACCTTTCCATGTCTCCGAACCTGGTTGCCCCGGCTTCGGCACGGTCCAGAAACGCCACGCTTCTTTTCCGGTCGCCTGATCGAGTGCCGCGACAAACCCGTTCCCGCCGTGCTCGCCTCCGGAGACTCCGCTGATCACCAGACCACCGGCGGCAAGGGGCGCGGACGTCGTGAAATTGTTCATACGCGTATCCGCGATCTGCGTCTCCCACAACAATTCGCCATTGAAACGATCGAGCGCGATGATGTGGGCGTTATCCGTATCCATGAAAACGCGGTCCCCAGCAACCGCGGCCCCGCGATTGATGCCGTTCGAGCCGTCCACAACCATCCCCAGCGTGCGTGGGCGCTGGTAGTGCCAGATCTGGCGCCCGGTTCCCGCGTCCAGTGCGTAACACTCGTTGGCGACGGTCACATACATGATTCCTTCCGCAACCACGGGCGTCACCTGAAGACGACCCGCGTTAGGGACGTTGAACACCCACTTGGGACCCAGCCGGCCGACATTATTCTTGTCGATCTGCGCCATGGTCGTGTAGCGGTTCCCAAGGGTCTCGCCGTCATAGCTCGGCCAATCCTTCTGTGTGGTGACTTCGCGAAATCGATCTCCACTTCGCCGCAGCAGGTGGACCCGCTTATCCGCGAACAGCTGCAGGTCGTCGAATCCCTCGTTCAGCACCTGGCCTTCGAGCATGCGTCCGTCGGTGGTCTCGACGGTCACTCGCACCACTGGGCGCGTCGCGGGCTGCCGTTGAACGGAGCGCAAGAATCGAATCAGCGGCGTCATCTCCGCGCCGGCGATACGCATCGCGGGCATGCCTCTCCCCGGCAGACCCTGGCGGAGTAGTAACGCAAGTTGCTGGTCGTCCCGCGCGGTCAGACGAAACAGAATCCCTGGGCCCAGCTCGCCGCCGTTCCCATCGGACCCGTGGCATTTCGAGCACGTCTTCTCAAAGGTCAGACGCCCGGCGGTAACATTTTGAGCTATGATTCTGGACGACCCCAGGGCCAGACTTACGATCAGGATGCCCGCACGATGCTGCAACATAACCACCTACGATATCAGAGGGCTTTAAGGAGAAAACCGAATGCGTAGACGTAATCTGCTGAAGATGGCATTGGGTGGCTCTTTGGCCTGTGCCCTTACGAAGAGGGAAGCAGCGGCCCAAGCCCGGGTGGAACGCGCCATGCGCGGCTTGCCGTCCCCAAAAATCCAAGACATTCAGGTCATCCAGACGCAGCCGGATGGGGTTCGCCTGGTGGTCGTCAAAGTTATCACCAACCAGGACGGCTTGTACGGGTACGGCTGCGCCACTTTTACCCAGCGCGCGGATCTAGTCGTGGAGGCCGTACAACGTTATCTGAAGCCGCTGCTCATTGGACGTCCGACGGACCGGATCGAAGATACGTGGCAGCTCTGTAACGACAGCTCCTACTGGCGTAACGGACCCGTGCTGAACAACGCGATCTCAGGTGTGGATATGGCGCTCTGGGACATTAAAGGGCGCCAGGCGGGACTTCCTATATACCAGTTGTTGGGCGGTAAATGCCGTGAGGCGGCCGACTGCTACGGGCATGCGGCTGGGGCGGAAATTCCGGAAGTGATCGACAACGCAAAGAAATATCATCAACAGGGCTTCCGGAATGTTCGTGTTCAAGTGGGCGTGCCTGGAATGGCGGGCTACGGGAGCGGCCCTAATGCGGCGGCAAGAATACAGGCGCTGCATAGCGATCCAGTATTCGAACCCGGAGCGTATATCCGCAGAGCGCTAAAACTGTTTGAGGAATGCCGGCAACAGCTAGGCGACGAAATCGGGCTGCTCCACGACGTACATGAACGGGTAACGCCGAATCAGGCGGTGCAGTTCGCCAAGGATTCGGAGAAGTTCAAATTGTTTTTCATGGAAGACCCGCTCTCTCCCGAGGACATCGCCTACTTCCGGCAGATTCGTCAGAGTTGCGCGACACCCATCGCCATGGGAGAGCTTTTTAACAATCCGCACGAGTGGCAGTCGCTGATGAGCGAACGCTTGATCGACTATATCCGCGTGCATCTTTCGCAAGTGGGCGGGCTTACGCCGGCACGCAAGATCGCCATTTTGGGCGAGAGCTTCGGCGTCAAGACCGCTTGGCACGGACCAGGCGATGTATCGCCCGTGGGGCACATGGCGAACGTCACCCTCGACGTGGTCAGCTACAATTTCGGAATTCAGGAATACTCGCCGTTCAACGAACGTGCACGCGAAGTGTTTCAAGGCTGCCCGGATATGAAGGACGGGTATCTCTATGTCAACGAGTCGCCGGGCTGGGGCATCGAGGTAAACGAGAAAGCTGCCGCGAAGTACCCGTTTGGTTACGGCGAGCAGGGTGAGCGCCAGAAGTTCAACGGCGGTTGGGGAGTAATCCGGCGGAGCGATGGAACGGTCATCAAGCAGTAATATCATGTGCGCCCATCCCTCCTCGTACGGTTCTGTCTCCGCTACCTTGGCCCTGACGATGTTATGCGTCGCGCCTGGGCCGCAGCTATGCGCCGCGGACCGCATCAGCCGGGGTCAGATTGAAAACGCCGCGGAGGTGCATCGCGAGGTCCGCGTGGCTACCGGAACCGAAGCGGCAGTCAAGGATTACTTTCCCTCCTTTCTGGATTATCAGGATCTGGTGCTGTTCCACCCCAAGTTCGGATACTACTCGAGCGGACGCGTCAGTTTCTCGGCGGACTATCAGACCTACCCGATAGTGCTCGCGCCGTATTTCGGCCAGATGATCGCCGAGCAAATCTATCGCATGTGGGACGGGATGCGGCAGGCCGGGACGCTGGGACCGGCGGAGCGGTTCACGATCGCGGAATTCGGCGCGGGCGATGGCGCGCTGGCCGAACAGATTTTGAACTATCTGGAGCAGAAGCCGGGCGCAGAGCCGCGCTGGCGGGAGTTTGTGGCCCAGGTAGTTTACATTTGTTACGACCGCTCGCCGGCTTTAAGCTTGTCGCAAAGCGCGCGCAATGCGCGGTTCGGCAAACAGTTTGAAGCGCATGAAGCGGACGCCACCGATCCTACGCCGGCGATCGCGCAGGGCAGTCTCAAAGGTGTGGTCCTGTCGAATGAATTGCCGGACGCGTTCAGCGTGCATAAAGTGATTCTCTCGACCACTGGCGCGGCGGAAGTCGCGAGGAAATAACTATATCAACTTCTGGGTAAGAGCTTATAGTTCCAATCGCCATGAAACTTTTCTCTCCGAAGCTGGAGTTCGGCCATCTGTTGATCGGAAACCTTGAGGCCCCGCTGGTAGATATTGGTGTCGAGCTTGCTTTTCACGGTCAGGCCGGTTGTCGTTGTGGTGGCCGCGATGAGGTCGATGATGACCTGATGGCTGACGAGTGGTTTGCCACGCCAGTTCTGGCTGATGAAAGAGAACAGACGGTGTTCGATCTTGTTCCATTTGCTGGTGCCGGGTGGAAAGTGACAGACCGAGATTTCCAGCCCGGTTTCGTCGGCCAACTGCTGTAGCTCCCATTTCCATAGCCGCACTCGCGCTCCATTACTGCCGCCGGAGTCGGCGGTAATCAACACACGCTTCGCTTTCGGATAACTGCGGCGACCCATCCAGCGCCACCAGCGGCGTATGCTTTCTACCGCAAACTCCGCCGTGTCGTGATCCACTCCCACACTGACCCATCCCACGTTGCGTCCCAGGTCGTAGACTCCGTAAGGAGCGACCTTACC
>JBEKBK010000351.1:0-9081 GCA_050015435.1 Bryobacteraceae bacterium | reverse complement strand
GCACGTCGGTCTCGACGAACTTCAGCTACGAGATCGCGCTTAGCCTCAGCTCCCGTCACAGACGGTCGATCGCAATCGATTGGGATTCGTACGAGCGTAGCGACCGCCTAGGCCGTACGCTCGCCAAACTCATTCCGCTCGCCGCCGAAGATTGGACGGTCGAAGCGCACCCGGATTGGCGTCGATGGTTCGAGTCGGCTCATGGGAACCTTCGATGGCTTCTCGATCGCGTCGATCCTGAAATTTATGATCTGCTGGAAATCCCGTTGCGCTGGGACTTGGACAATTCCGCGGCATCTCGTTCGCGCACCAGGATTCCACGGCGCAATATTTTTTATCACGATAGTCCCTTTCTGTCGCGCCGGGACATTTCGCTCGAGCGCGAATTTGCCGCCCCGCGTATCGAGATGAAGCGCGTCGCGAGCCCACAGAAGATTCTCGGCACCGTCATAGACACTTCGTCGGTTCGCTATCGCGAGCTGTGGGGCTTTACGCATCCGGATTTGGCGCACGTCTACCACGCTGATTTGGGGCGCGGCGTCGACTTCTTCTGTTGGGGACTTCCGCGCAAGTGGCGGCTGCCGATCCGCGCCTATCACTGCGGCATGTTTTTCAAAAACGGGGTGCCCATCGGATATATCGAATGTCTGTCGGTTGGCGAGCGAATGGAGGTCGGCTTCAACCTGTATTACACCTTCCGCGAGGGCGAGACGGCCTGGCTCTACGCGCGTTTGCTCAAGCTGTTTCGTAACTGGCTCGGCGTGACTTGCTTTTCGATCGATCCCTACCAGCTTGGCTACGAAAACGAAGAAGCGCTCGAATCCGGAGCGTTTTGGTTTTATCGCAAGCTCGGGTTTCGCAGCGCGTCGCAAGAAATCATGCGTCTGGTCATCAGGGAAGAAGCCCGAATTGCCGCGGAGCCTGGATATCGCTCGTCGCCCGCGACTCTACGCCGTCTCGCCGAAGCCCCGCTCATTTACGGCATCTGCACTGAGCATGTGATCCTATGATATCGCTGCAGCTCTTTTCAAGCTGAGGGGTTCGTCTTGCACTTTACGACAAACCCCGCTGCAGCGCTTTCATAGGATCACATCCTGGACAAAGCAGCTTGAAATAGAAACAGCCCGGAACTAAAAGCAGCCTGTAACTCAAGCAGCCAGGAACAAAGCAGGCTGCAACCAAAGCAGCCTGGAGCAAACAACCGGGAAGATACTGGCGGTGACCCAGAGTGTGTTAGGCTAACCTTGATTTTTACATGTCCCCTATTTCCCCGACCGTCAAGTGGACCATTTGTGCGGTTGCCGCCCTGGGCTTCCTGGTGGACATTTACGCGATCCTGGTCGCTCCGCTGATCCTGCAGCCTGCGCTGGTCGAACTGGGGCACTTGCGGCCCGGCACGCCCGATTACCGGGATTGGGCCGCGTACCTGTTCTGGATCCCGCCGCTGGCCGGAGGATTCTTTGGACTGATCGGCGGATACCTGACCGATCGGATCGGCCGCCGAAATATTCTGATCTGGACGATTTTGATTTACGTTGTATCGGCCACCGCGGCTGGGTACTCGACCACACTTCCCTGGCTTCTGTTCTGGCGCACCTTGAGCTTTATCGACGCCTGCGTCGAGTTCGTGGCGTCAGTAGCGTGGCTGGCGGAGCTGTTTACCGAACCGAAGATGCGCGAAAGAGTATTGGGATGGACGCAGGCGTTTTCTTCGCTCGGCGGCGTGCTCGTTTCCCAGGCGAGCTATCTCTCGAATCACTACGGACCATCCCTGCCGCCAATCTACGGCGGACACGCGGCCTGGCGTTACACGCTTATTTCGGCAGTAGTCCCGGCGATTCCGTTGGTGCTCCTACGCCCGTTCCTGCCCGAGTCCCCGGAATGGAAGCGAAAGAAAGATGCGGGTACGCTGAAGCGGCCCCATTTCTCGGAGTTGTTCCAGCCCGCGTACCGGCGCACCACGATCGTCACGTCGCTGCTGTTTGCCTGCGCGTACGGTGCCGCGTTCGGCGCGATTCAGCAAGCGCCACAGATCACGCCGGGTCTTCAGGAGGTGGTCCGGATGGCTCCGCAGGTTCGCGGCGAAACGGTCGCGAAGGTTCAACAAATGCAGGAGTGGGGCGGCTTGGTCGGGCGCATTGCGCTGGCCCTTCTAGCGGTGGTCATCGTTAGCCGCCGCGCGCTTCTGCGCGTGTTCGTTGTGCCGGGCCTGTTCATTGTTCCCTTCGTGTTCTTTTATCCCGCGACCCACAGCCTGGAACTGTTGCGGTACGGGATGTTCTTCGCCGGAATTTGCACCGTGGCGCAATTGAGCTTCTGGGGAAATTATCTGCCGCGTGTCTATCCGCTGCACCTGCGGGGCACGGGCGAAGGATTTTCCGCCAATGTGGGAGGGCGAATGCTCGGCACATCGGCCGCCTACATCACCACTCACCTGGCGGGAACGATGGGAGGCACAACTCCATCCGTGAAGCTCGCCTATGCAGCATCGGCTGTGGCTTTATTCGTTTACGCCCTGGCAGTGGCTTTGACTTTCCTCTTACCGGAGCCGCCCAAGGTTCTCGAGGACTAGCTTCGACCAATTCTCGGTCGGCCTCTCCAACCGGCGATCACTTCCGCAGTGGGTTCAGCGCCGGGAGCCCACAGGTCTATGCCCCGTCGGCACCCAGCGTCAGTATCGATATCATACGGGCCGGTCAAGCCGGTGCGATTAAGGGGCGATCGGTAAAATTTGAGACCGATATGACTAGCTCCTCGTCCTTGTCCGGCGCCGCCCGGGTGAGAGTGAGTTCCTGGATTTCATCGATCCTCGACCTTAGGCGCATCTTGTCTGCTCGCGCCTTCGGGAATAGACCCTTCACGGACCCCTCATCCGCTTGAGCATCGATGTCGTACCTGCCTTCAAGGAACGAATCCAACCAGGCCCTCCCGATATAGGCAAAACCGATTACGATTTGGACCGGTAGGCCGGCCACAGTGAACTTCCCACCCGGTAGAAAGTCAGGAAGAACGATGTGGCAGTCCCCGTTGCGACCAGACGTATCCAGGATTTCTAGGCATCAGACTCCTTTTGACGCCATTCTAGTGCTTTATTTCATCAAGCATGCCGCCTTGTTCTGTCGCTATCGGGGTGCGTTCTTCATCGTTTCGCGTGTATGATCGAGAAACAGGTTATGAAGAGCAAAACCAGAAACCTCGTTCTCATCCTCGCGGCCGCATCCACGGCCCTCGCGTTCCAGGCCAAAAATGCGGACGCCGCGCGCTGGCAGCAACAGGCGGCGAAAATCACCATCATCCGCGACGATTGGGGCATCGCCCACGTCCATGGGAAAACGGACGCGGACGCGGTCTTCGGCATGGTCTACGCGCAGGCCGAGGACGATTTCAATCGCGTCGAGACGAACTTCATCAACGGTATCGGCCGCTTGGCTGAAGCCGAGGGCGAGTCCAAGATTTACCAGGATCTTCGCATGAAGCTCTTCATCGACCCCGCCGCGATGAAAACCATCTACGATTCAAGCGAGCCGTGGCTGAAGGCGCTGATGAACGCGTGGGCTGATGGCCTGAATTTCTATCTTTACAAGCATCCGGAAGTGCATCCGCGGGTCATCAAGCGATTCGAGCCGTGGATGGCGCTCACGTTCAGTGAGGGAAGCATTGGCGGAGACATCGAGCGCGTGAACCTCACCCAGCTTGAAGCGTTCTACGGTAAGGGTCCCATGACCCGCGCGGCCGTAACGCCGCCGCCCGCCGTGGAAGACGAGGCCCTTAAGGAACCCTCCGGATCGAACGGCGCCGCCGTGGCGCCGTCGAACACAGTAAATCATCACGCGCTGCTTCTGATCAATCCGCATACCTCCTTCTTCTTCCGGTCCGAGTTGCAAATGACCAGCGACGAGGGGCTGAACGCCTACGGCGCAGTGACCTGGGGACAATTTTTCATCTACCAGGGATTCAACGATCGCACCGGCTGGATGCACACCTCGAGCGCCGTGGATCAGCTCGATGAGTATCTGGAAACCGTGGTGAAAAAGGGCAATCAGTTCTATTACAAATACGGCAACGAGGAGCGTCCGTTGATCTCGAGCGAGATTACGGTGCCGTACAAGACCGACCATGGAATGGCCGAGAAGAAATTCACTGTCTATCGCAGCCATCACGGACCCATTGTCCGGGAGCAGAACGGCAAGTGGGTGAGCTTCCGGATCATGCAGGAGCCACTGAAGGCGCTGACGCAATCCTACATCCGCACCAAGGCGAAGGACTACAAGTCGTTCAAAGAGTCGATGGAGTTGCACACGAACTCTTCGAACAACACGATTTTCGCGGACGCGGACGGCGACATCGCTTACTTCCATGCCAACTTCATTCCGAAACGCGACACGAAGTTCGATTGGACAAAGCCTGTGGACGGCAGCACTCCTGCGACGGAATGGGGGCCGCTTCTTTCCGTGGACGAGACGCCGCACTTGCTCAACCCCAAAGGCGGTTGGCTTTACAACTCGAATAACTGGCCGTGGTCCGCGGCCGGGCCGGACAGCCCGAAAAGGGAGGATTTTCCCCGTTACGTAGACAACGGCACAGAATCCGCCCGCGGATTGCATGCGATCCGAGTCCTGCAAAATAAGAAAGATTTCACGCTCGATTCTTTTTTAGCGGCCGCCTATGACAGTTATTTGCCGTGGTTCGAGAAGCCAATGCCCGCCCTGATCAAGGCCTGGGACTCGGCTCCGGCCTCCAATCCCCTGAAGGCGAAACTGGCCGATCAGATCGCTATGCTGCGCCAATGGGATTACCGGTGGAGCGTGAACTCCCTCCCGACCTCGCTCGCGGTATTTTGGGGCGAAGATATCCGGACGAAGATGCTCGGCGAATCAAGGTCTACGGGCATGTTGGCTGAGGACTATATCGGAAGTAGAGTATCGGCGGAGCAGCTCCTCCAATCGCTAGCGGCGGCCTCCGATAAGCTAACCGCAGATTTCGGAAACTGGAAGACGCCGTGGGGCGACATCAATCGCTACCAGCGCCTCACTGGCGACATCGTGCAGCAGTTCAAGGATGCGGGACCGAGCATACCCGTCGCCTTTACTTCCGCGACCTGGGGTTCGCTCGCCTCGTTCGGAGCGCGCGCCTACCCTGGGACCAAGAAATGGTACGGTACCAGCGGGAACAGCTTCGTCGCCGTGGTCGAGTTTGGTCCTCGCGTGCGCGCCAGAGCCGTGTCAGCGGGTGGTGAGAGCGGCTCGCCGTCTTCCAAGCACTTCGGCGATCAGGCCCAGCGCTACGCCACGGGTGACCTACGGGATGTCTACTTTTACCGCGAACAACTGAAGGGGCACACCGAGCGGGATTATCATCCCGGAAGCTGAGTTTGAATTTCTAGCGCTACGGATGCGCGATGTGTATACTCTTAAGCTGGTTCGTTGCGGAATGAAGATTATTTCCCTTTCATTCACGTAACAGGCCTTGCAAGCAGAATACTCATTGGTTAGGACGGAACAGACGCTTCGTTCCTTCAAGCAACTTACAGTCAACCAAGCAACTTACAGTCAACAACGGGTGACGCGTCTGTCAGGGCGCGCTCTGAAAGGAGTAAGGTGGTCCTGGTTGGTTGGACCAAAAAACGGCAGTCGTTAGATAGAGCGGCGGGCTGCTGACCAGGGAGGCGGCGTGAGGCCGCCATCCATTCCGGACTTGCATCGGCGCTCGGGTTCCATCCCTGGAGAGCCCGGTCCTGCTAGCACAGAATCAAACGCTTGCGTAGCTAATTCCTTGCGAGGCACGCTTAGCTCCTTGGCCAACCTTTCCAAGTTGGCCTTCGATTCGCCTTCGTAGTTCCACGTCAAGATGAGCATAATGGCAGGAATCGTGAGTAACCCCAACTTGTCCTGAAGGTCTCGACGTATTTGCGGCAATTCCGAATCCTCCGAATCCGACCACCAACGCTTAATCTCCGCATAGGCCACCGGCTGATGAGTCGCATCGTCGTAGAATGCGAGATCGTACCCACGGCGTTCTGTTTCGCATTGCCAACGGTACGAAAGCCGCAACGCCCGCCAAATCATAAATTGATAATACCGCTCATTCTCTTTCTTTCGAATTCCACACGGTTGCCCCTTCCGAAGGGGCCAGCCGCTCGCGGACCAATAGCGCCAGATTTTCGAGAACCTCCACCATGTTCGCGCCGGTTTGGCGCTGGAGGATTGAGCCGGTCACGAAAAACTTTAAGTCAATCAATGGGATTCTGCCGCCGAGGCCGTGAAGGGCTTGTTCGATGGGCGCGCCAAGGCCCAGTTCCTCGACCACTTTGCGGAACTCCATTCGGACCGTGTCAAAAAGTCTCCTCGGCGATCGTTTCGAGCCCCGCGTGCATCGTGTGGCCCGCCTTCATGGAACGATTGAACAGATGCGCACACACGCGAGCCATCGCCCAAACGCGCGTCGATGATGGGCGAGGAATCGTCGATGCGTCTTCCCATATTGGAGACAATGCGATCGATGATCATGCGCAGGTGCGCCTGATCTTTGAACCGCTTAGGCGCAGTCGTGACGAGTAGCCGCGCGCCGCTTCAATGGACCGTCTCAGGGGCGCTCGTAGGCTTCGAACCTTTTGCAAGGCTTCGGTGATTGCGCCGTTCGCCAGGGGCAGAATCGCCAGCGCGATGATGGGAAGCACGCGCGCGGATCGCAAACCTGCCCACACGAAACCCGCAGCGAGAAAGAAGTGAGCCAGCCTTCTCTGCGATAACGCGAGTATCCCTCCCACCGCGGCCAGCGCCAGCGTGAGAGCTACTTGCGTCGCATCCTCGTCATGGAAGTTGAAAGACTGAAATTCGGGCGATTCGAGAGGTCAGCTCAGCATTGCGCAAGTAAGAAAAAACGTGGGCATGCAGCCGCCAGCCGTGCGGATTGAGCATGCTCCCAGCCATCGCCGCAAGCGCGATCGAGCAGTACCAGCGGGCCCGTTTGCCTCTCCGCGCCAGTATCTGCCGGCCACAAGATAGGCCGGATCAGATGCGAGTTCGCGTAGATCAATGCGATCAAGGGAGCCAGGAAGAAGCTTCCATGCATGTTCGCCCACAGGGCAGCGACTCTGGCGACAGCGGCGAGTTGCACGAAACTGAATCGCGTATCGGGCCGTTCGAGATAAAGAAGGAATCCAAGAAGGGATAGCCAACTGAGACGTGCGGCCGCGCAAGCCAGTGCAGACTGGCCGTCGTGATCATAAGAGGCGCGAGCGCTGCCGCCAAAAAGAAGTCTCCGCCAGCGGCGAAATTAAGTCGGCACCACAGCCAGGTACAAGCCGTGATCGCGACCGCCACCAGGGCAGTCACGCCACGCAGCCCGTCCACGCGATGCGCCAAGGCGATCAGAACGTCTGAACCACACTCCCACAGAAACCACGGCTCGCCCGGTTTCGAGAATGAGTATGGATCCGTACGAGGCAACGTACGGTGCGCGAGAATCCACTGCCCGCTGCGGATATGCCACCCGGTGTCCGAGTCGCGAAAGAATTGCCCGCCCCCGCCGAACACGAACAGGCAATAGACGAGCGTCACCATTGCCAGCACCCAATCTTGCGGTGGGATCTTACAGCCTCGTGATTCATTCCGTGCCCGCTTGCCGAGAGATCGCTATCAGACGGATGCCCTCCTGGGGAACGGCCCACCCAAAAAGGAGCCTCGCGTTTCTCCGATAGGGAGGGTCACAGCACACGGCGGAAGAAAAAAAATGCGCTGAAGAAGACTAGGGTTACAAATTCACGTCCACGACTTCGTCGAAAGCCGATTGCGGCATTTCGATCCCATGATCTTCAGCTCTCAAGGATCTTGGGGGCTTCGCCGCTGCTGCGGAAACGGCCCAAATATCCCGCATATCGATCCGGTCGTCCTTCACGTCGCGCACTTCCGCAATGCTGACCATCTAGCGAGTACCATCGCGTAACCGGGTCACTTGCACTACCATCTTGATCGCGCTGGCCAGTTGCTGCAAGATCACGCGCGATGGTATCTCAATGTCCGACATCAACACCATCGCTTCCAGGCGCGAGAATGCATCCCGTGGCGAATTGGCGTGCACCGTGCTCTTCGACCCTTCGATGCCGGGGTTCATCGCCTGCAGCATGTCCAGCGCTTCTGCGCCGCGACACTCTCCCACGATGACGCGGTCCGGCCGCATACGGAGAGCGGTCCGCATGAGCGTCCTCTGACTGATGCCGCCTTCCTTATTCAGGTTCGGCGGCCGGGTCTCGAATTTCACCGCGTGGCGCTGCTGGAGTTGCAACTCGGCCGTATCTTCAATGGTGATGATCCGCTCCTCTTCCGGAATAAAGCGCGAGAGAGCGTTGAGCATGGTGGTCTTGGCCTGCACGCACGCGGCGAGAAAGCGCAGCATTCCACGGGTCAACGTCTGATTGGCCTGCATCTCCTCCGAGGTGATGACGTGCCGGCCGAAGCGGCGGATGGAAAGCGACGGTCCGTCGAGCGCCAGCGGAGGGATGATCGCGTTCACACGCGACCCGTCCAGGAGACGAGCGTCGACAATCGGCTGCGCTTCATCAATCCGGCGGCCGACCTGCGAAACAATTTTCTCGACAATGTGCAGAAGGTGCGCATTATCCTTGAAACGGACGGAAGTGAGGGAGAGCCGTCCTGCACGCTCGATGTAGACCTTATCGAACCCGTTGACCAAGACATCCGAGATCGAAGGCTCCTTTAGCAGCGGCTCCAAAGGACCCAGCCCGAAAACCTCATCGAGCACTTTTTCGAGATCCGCTTTTGCTCGGCGGTGGTCATCGGCACGCGCTCGTCCTCGATCAGACGTTCCACGACGCGTCCTATTTCCGCGCGCACGCGGTCTTTCGGTATGGAGGAGACGCGCTTGAGATTCAGCACTCCAAGCAGTTTGCGGTGGATTTCGCTCTTGAGCTCGAAGGTGCGGTCCGGCGCGCGGGAAGCAGCCGGGCTCACCAGTCCACGCTGCGTTGGCGGGGGACGGAAGTTACTGCCCAAGGAGTCTCCTTAGGAGGAAAGTCCTACTCTAACCGTCGCCGGTACTCTGCCTCTGTCCTTTACCCGTCAT
>JBEKBK010000350.1:0-9086 GCA_050015435.1 Bryobacteraceae bacterium | reverse complement strand
TCCGTCATTGTTCGAGGAACTGTCGGCGTAACCGACTCGAACCGCCGTGTACGGACCCGTACGCACGGTGGTGTGGCAGGGGTCGGCGGGTGACCGTCGCCCCTATGCCGATCAATCCGGCGTTATGTCCCCTGCGCCGGTTACGCCGCGTCTTTCGGACGCGTCGTATCAAGCGCAACGGCGTTGAGCGGCAGCTAGTCGCCGACGCGCCGCTGTTTCAACCACGCACTTTCATTCGAAGTATGGCTCTTTCGGTACATCCGCAGCGCCCGTGTGACCACTGGGATGGCGCGGCCTAACTATGCGAACCAGAGCGGCGAGGGGGTCGTCTCCTTCGTCTCCGAGTTCACCTCTGGCGATCCGCGTCTCGATTTCGTGGATCAATCGATCGCGCTGTTGGCCAGGAGGTAACTGGCTCAGCGCATCTTCGTACGCCATGACAAGTTCGACGATATCGAGGCTGTCTGGCTCCATGCTGTTTCATTATCTCCTTAGAAATGCTGGCTTGGATTCAAATCCGCCATGGTAGGATCGACGGTGTATGGAACTGGAGGGCTGCGTCCGCGCGGCTTGTTCGCGGCGCTGGTTTCTCATGGCCGCGCCGGCGGCGTGCTTCGGCCAGGCCCGTCCCCCTCTCCAGAACTTCCCGTCCGCGATCAAGCGTTACTCCGATCCTTCCACGGAATTCACGGTGGTCCGGCTGACCGACCCCGCCTACACCAGCCGTTTGGGGGCGTCTTACGGACGCGCCGTCTCCCGGCGCACCAATTTCATGCTGTACGCCTGCGACATTTCTGGGCGGTTCGAAGCCTACCAGTTGGATTTGAAAAATGGCCAGATCCGTCAGCTCACTCGATCCGAGGATCTGGACCCGGCCTCCCTGACGCTGCTCGCCGACGATCGCAGTTTTTGCTACGTCGACGGCCGGCGGCTCATGATGGTCCAACTATCCAATCTGCGTTCGCGCGAGGTCTACCGTATTCCGGAGGGGTTCGAGCGCGGCCAGGGGTTCAGTGTGGCTGAAGATGGGCAATATGCGGCTTTGGTTGAAAAAAAGGGTTCCGGACACGGTTTGCAATTGATCCGCATGCTGAATGGAACGGCGCAAACGCTGGCCGAGGGCGAGGAAGAGCTGGGCGATCCGATACCGCGGCCCCGCCGCGCGTCGGTCCTGTATCGCCGCGACAAGGCCGTGTGGATGGTCAATTATGACGGGCAACAGAAACACCAGCTCCATCTGGCGGATGGAGAAACCGGACCCGCGCGGTGGAGTCCCGACGGCCGCACGGTCCAGTACCTGAACTATCCCGCGAACCCGCATCAGTTGCACAATCTTCGCGAAATGACGCCCGACACGAACGAAGATAAGCAGATCGCCAACACGACGCAGTACGTGAGCTTTGCATGCAACGCGGACGCGAGCGTGTTTATCGGCGCGAGCGGGAGCAAGGCGTCTCCGCACGTGCTGCTGCTGGTGCGGGCCGTAAAGCGCGAACTGACCCTGGCCGAGCATCGGGCGAGCGATCCAACCATGGTTGCGCCGATCTTTGCCCCCAACAGCCAGCGCATCTTCTTCACCAGCGATCAGCACGGAAAACCGGCAATTTACACTATGAACATTGAACGATTCGTGGAACAGACGGAGGAGCAGTAGCGGATGCCTCTAAAGCGTATTCCCGCGCCGGACGATCATGGGAGAGTGCGGAGAAACTTCTTCATGCGCCTCGGGATTGCCGGCCTTCTGTTGGCCGTAATGCTTCCGGCAGCCGAAGCGAAATCGCAATGCAAGAGCCGCTGCGGCGGCCAGTATCAGTTCTGCCTGAAACGGGCAACCACCAAGCAGGCGCGCAAGGGCTGCAAGTCGATTCGCAAGACTTGCAGTAAGCAGTGCCCGGGATAGGCTTACGCGGCCTAACCGCAAAGGGTGCGGCGGCACCCTCAATTGGGTTCTCGAAATGTTCCGCCGCACTCCGTTTTGCGGGCGGTTATTGAGGAGATGCGGATCATCGAAGTCCTGTTGATGACCTTGGCGGGCGTATGGCAGGGCCTGCGGCAGGATTTCAACCTTCTTGAAATCGGTCTGATCATCGGGGTGTGGTGGGCCTGGAAGCGCGGCTGGAGGCCTCCGGCGCCGCGAATAAGATTGTTTAGTCAGCCGTGGGTAATGGCATTGTTTCTCGCTGCGGGCACCGTCGCGCTGCGATTGGCACTCATACCGGTGCTGCCCGTGCCGATTCCCTTGGTCAACGACGAATTCAGCTACCTGCTACTCGCCGACACGCTTTTACACGGCCGCGTAGCCAATCCCACGCATCCCTTTTGGCAGCATTTCGAGAGCATTCATATCTTGCAGCAGCCTCACTACGTGTCGAATTATTTTCCTGGACACGCGGTGATCCTGGCGGCAGCGCGCGCGGCGGTCGGGAGTCCGTGGGCAGCGATCTTGCTCGAATGCTTCGCATTCCTGGCGGTACTTTATTGGATGCTTCGCGGGTGGATGCCCGCGCGCTGGGCTCTGTTCGGCGTTCTCCTGGCCGCACTGCGATTCGGGATCGGGAGTTACTGGATCAATTCCTATTACGGAGGGTTTCTCGCGGCGATTGGAGGCGCGCTGATCGCGGGAGCGTTTCCGCGTTTGCGACGCCAGCCATCCGTGGCGCGAGGTCTGGTGCTGGGCGCAGGACTGGCGATTCTGGCAGCAACGCGTCCATTTGAAGGGCTCCTGTTCAGCCTGCCGTTCCTAGCCGTTTTGGCGTGGGAGATGCGCGGACGAGTGAGCGCGCTGCTGAAAACGGGATTGCCCGCCCTCGCCCTCTCGGGCGCGATGTTGGTTGCGCTGGGCGTGTACTTCTTCCACATCACGGGCAGCCCGTTTGTGACACCGTATGAGATCAGCCAGAAAACTTATGGTTGGCCGATGAGCCTGGTGTGGAAGACTCCTCCGCGCATCGAGCAGCGTCACATTGAGCTGGCCCGCTACTACAATTTCGAGATGAGCGAACACGAGATGGTGGACGGCCCCGTCCATCTGATCGAGTATCTGACGTTTCGCTTGCAGGAGTGCTGGCGATTCTTTCTTGGACCTGTGCTGACGATTCCGCTGATCATGCTCGGCCATGTGTGGCGCCGGCGGCGCATGCTCATCATCGGGCTGTGGGGAGGGCTGTTCGCGATTCTGTTCGAAAGCGCTGCGTCACCGCACTATCTGGCGCCGGCCACCGCGTTGATCGTCGCGGTGGTGGTGGAGTGCTGCCGTTATTTCCGGCGCTCGTGGGCTCCGCTGGTGCCGTTGCTCCCGGTCACCATGGCGCTCGTGCTGTTGTTGCGGATCGGCGCGCAAAGCGCCGGGTTGCCGTACACCCAGAAACTGAATTTCCAATCGTGGTGTTGCAAAGTGGAGGGGAACCTGAACAAGGCGCGCATTGCGGAAACGCTCCATCGACTTCCCGGAAAACACCTCGTGTTCGTGCAGCCGAAGAAGGACGATCTGGATCTGAACCTCTACCAGTGGATCTACAATGACGCCGATATCGACGCGTCCGATATCGTGTGGGCGAGGGATCTTGGGCCAGAGCGAAATGCCCAGCTCGAGAATTATTTCGCGGGACGCCAGGTTTGGGTGGTGGACCCCAACGACAATCCGGCGACGTGCCACAAGTACGAGCATCTAGCGAATACCGGCGTAGAATAGCAGCAGTCATGAACGATGTTCGTTACGGGTTGCGCCAACTGTGGCGGAGTCCCGGCTTTACGTTGGTTGCAGTCATCACTCTTGCGCTGGGCATAGGAGCCAACACCGCCGTCTTCAGCGTGGTGCAAGGCGTTGTCCTGGCCCCGCTGCCTTACGCTGAGCCCGGTCGCCTGGTAATGGTAGCGCTGTACAATCGAACCCTGAAGTATGCCACGGATCTTTCATATCCCGATTTCCTCGATTGGCAGCGCGATGCCAGATCGTTAGAGCAAATTGCGGCGTTTACGCAAGAGGGGTTCGATCTGACGAGTCCCGGCGCGGCTCAGCATGTGAACGGTGAGGAGGTCTCTTCAACCTGGTTCGGCACTCTGGGGGTGAAGCTGGCTCTCGGGCGTGGTTTCTCGCCGGAGGAAGACCGGACCGGGGGCATGCCCGCAGTCGTCATCAGCAACCGTCTGTGGCGGGACCGGTTCGCGGGCAACCCTGCGGCGCTCGGCAAGCCTATCACCTTGAGCGGAGTCAGTTACACGATCGTCGGCGTTCTCGGGCCGGAGTTTCGTTTTGGAGACCAGCACGCGGATGTTTATACACCCATCGGACAGGGTGATCCGGTGCAGCGCAATGATCGTACGGTCCACAACATCCTTTCCATCGCGCGCCTGCGACCAGACGTGAGCCTGGATCAGGCGCAGGCGGAGATGAACACCATACAGGAGCATATCGACCAGCTCAATCCCACGACGGAGCGAGGCTTGGGAATCTATGTCGAGCCGCTGAAGCACTTCCTCGTCGGGGAGGTGAGAGGGACGCTTCTGCTGCTACTGGGCGCGGTCGGATTGGTTCTGCTGATCGCCTGCGCCAACGTCGCCAATCTCTTGCTCGCGCGCTCGGCAGCGCGCACGCGGGAGTTTGCCGTTCGACGTGCACTGGGAGCGAGCCGCGTGCAAATCGCGCGGCAGTTGCTCTCCGAGAGCGTCCTTCTCTCGCTTATCGGCGGAATTGTGGGGCTGGCGATCGCACGATGGGGGCTGAAGGCGATGGTGGCGACGGCGCCGGAAAGCTTGCCACGCATCGAGAACATCGGGTCAACGTTTCTGTTCTCTTATTCGCATTTGGTGTTTCGACGACGGTTGGAATTGTGTTTGGCCTCTTGCCCGCGCTCAGAAACTCGAACATGGATATGCACACGGGGCTTAAAGAAGGAAGCCGCGGCTCGGCAGGCGGACCTCATCGCACTCAACAGGTTCTCGTAGTTGTGCAGATCGCGCTGACTCTGGTCCTGCTAAAGGGCGGCAGTCTGCTGTTTCGAACGATCCAAAATTTGTGGGCGGTGAATCCGGGTTTCGATCCACAACACGTCATCACCTTCCAGGCGGGGCTTTCACCTTCGGCAACTCAGACACCGATCAGCACTCGGATCGCGTACCAGCAGTTATTGGAGCGCATCCGCCAAATTCCAGGTGTACTCGCCGCGGACCTCACGGCCCTGGTTCCGTTAAGCCAGAACGACAACTCCGGCCCCTTCTGGGTGGGCACGCATCAGCCCGCGTCCATGGCGGAGATCCCTCGGGCACTGTACTATTGGACCGGCCCGGATTACATCAGGACCATGGAGATACCTCTTCTTCGAGGCCGCTTCCTCTCCCCGGAGGACACCACCCAGTCAGCGCAGGTTATCGTCGTCGATAGCATGCTGGCGCGTGCCTATTTCCCCCACGAGGACCCCATTGGTCAGACGGTAACCGTTCCTCATTGGGGCGTGGCTCGGATTGTCGGCGTGGTGGAACACGTTGAACACTGGAGGCTCGGAGGCTCCGACCCGCAACTCGAGAAACCGCAAATCTACGCCTCTTTTTACCAGCTTTGGGATGCTTGGGTACCGACGTTCCGAATGGGCCTGACAATTGCCGTGCGCACGCCGCTCGAAGTCTCAACGGTCATCCCCGCTATCAAAGCCGCGGTCTACGGAGCCGACGGCGACCAGCCGGTTTACAACGTCCGCACGATGCAGGAGATTGTGTCAGCATCGATGGCATCGCAACGCCTTCCGATGGCGCTGCTGAGCGCGTTTGCTGTCCTGGCGCGGCTGCTCGCTTACGTCGGAATTTACGGCGTGATTTCCTACTCGATGACCCAGCGCATCCGGGAACTCGGGATTCGAATCGCGCTGGGTGCGGTGAAACGAGACGTTCTAGGAATGGTCATTGGGCAGGGTCTTAAGCTGGCCGCCGCGGGCGTCGCAATCGGTGCAATAGCAGCGCTAGTCCTCACCCGACTGCTGTCGAGCTTTTTTCGTTTGCTCTTCGGAGTGCGAGCGAACGATCCCTTGACATTCGTAGCCGTCTCGTTCGTGCTACTTGGCGCAGCTCTTTTGGCCTGTTATTTTCCAGCGCGCCGCGCGGCTAGCGTGGACCCGATGGTCGCTCTGCGGCACGATTAACTGAAAAGCTTCGCGATTGAGTACGCAGCGCCCGCCGCGAGCCCGCCGATCAACGTAGTCTGCACCGAACTTCGCAGGGGATGCGCGCCCGTGAATCGTCCCTTGACGTAGCCGAAAATTGCCAGTGCAACGATGGTTGCGATCACCGAGAATTGAAGCGCGGTCACGGCGCTCGAAGCGACCATATACGGGCTCAGCGGGATCAGACCGCCAGCGATGTAAGCTCCGGCGATGGTGAGGGCGCTTTTCAGCGCACGGCCAGGGTCCGGCTCCTCCAGCCCCAGTTCGAAACGCATCATCCAGTCCACCCAGACTTTGTGGTTCGACTCGAATGCGTTGAGGATCAAGCCGCTTTGCTGCGGGTTGAGGCCGTACGAATCCAGAATCTCCAGAACCTCATGACGCTCATCGTTGGGCCGTTCGACGATCTCCATTTCTTCCCGCGCACGTTCGCTCGCGTAGTGCTCGGCATCGCTGCGGGCGGCCAGATATCCGCCGAGGCCCATGGCGATGGATCCGGCCGCGATCTCAGCCAAACCAGCGACCACAATCACGCGCGAAGCTGCTACGGCGGACAGCCCAGCGGCGAGCGCGAACGGAACGGTCAGCCCGTCGGCCATGCCGATGACGACGTCGCGCACGGATTCAGACGAGCGGAAATGCGCCTCGACGTGCGGAGCAGTAGGCATTCTTATATTTTCTGCAACGCGCTCTGGCTTTGGGCCTGGGCTTGAAGGTATTGCCCGGTGTAAGACTCCGGGACGGCCGCGATCTGCTCCGGAGTCCCTTCCGCAACAATCCTTCCGCCCTTATCGCCGCCTTCCGGACCCAGGTCAATTACCCAATCTGCCCGCTGGATCACTTCAAGGTTGTGTTCGATGATGAGAATGCTACCGCCGGAGCGCAGCAGCCTTTCGAACGCATCCAGCAGCTTCGCGATATCGTCGAAGTGCAGACCCGTGGTCGGCTCGTCGAAAATATACAGCGTTCCTTCGCTGGTTGGCTGCGCGAGGTGGGCGGCCAGCTTCACGCGCTGCGCTTCACCGCCGGAAAGAGTGGTCGCCGATTGGCCCAGGCGCAGATAACCGAGCCCGACGTCATTCAACACCTTCAATTTCTGGACCAGCCGCGGCGAGCCTGAAAAGAAAGAGATCGCCTCCTTCACCGTCAGCCCCAGCACCTCATGAATATTCAGGCCTTTATAGCGCACGTCGAGGACGCTCTGTTTATAGCGCGTCCCTTTACAGTCCTCGCAGAGCAGCTCTACGTCGGCTAGAAACTGCATCTCGACCGTTACGGTGCCGTCGCCCTGGCAAGTCTCGCACCTCCCGCCGGGAATGTTGAACGAAAAATGACCGGCCGAGTAGCCGCGCCGGTCCGCATCTGTAGTTGAAGCGAACAACTCACGAATGATGTCGAACGCCTTGATGTAGGTGACCGGATTCGATCGTGGAGTGCGCCCGATGGGCGACTGGTCGACCAGAATGACTTGCGTCAATAGCTCCGCGCGTTCCACTCGCTTCCAGGAAACTTTCTCCGGAGCCCCACTCCATTCTTCTGGCACAGCTGCAGGAGCTTCGCGATTCACGGTCTTGACCAGGGATTGATAGATGACGTCGTGCACCAGCGTGGACTTTCCCGAACCAGAGACGCCGGTCACCGCGACCATCATGTTCAGTGGAATGGCCACGTCGATGTGCTTCAAGTTGTGGGCCTGCGCGCCAATGAACTTGATGACACGTTTCGGATGGATTTTGCGGCGCTCGCTCCAATGCGAGGTCTTGAGGTCGCCATTGAGATAGCGCGCCGTGAGCGATTCGCCGCCATCCCGCAAGAGCTTGTCGTACGATCCTTCGAAGATGACGCGGCCGCCGTTCTCGCCCGCTCCCGGTCCCATGTCGATGATGTGGTCGGCCGAACGCATCACGTCGGGATCGTGCTCCACGACCAGAATCGTGTTGCCGAGATCGCGCAGTTCTTTCAAGATACCGATGAGGCGGCCTGTATCGCGGCTATGCAGTCCGATGGACGGCTCATCGAGCACATAGCAGGCTCCGACGAGGCGCGAGCCGAGACAAGTGGCCAGCTGGATGCGCTGAGCTTCGCCTCCGGACAGCGTGGCTGACTGCCGATCGAGCGTGAGGTATTCGAGACCAACGTCATTGAGAAACTTGAGACGCTGCCGGATCTCGACCAGAACCTTTTCGGCGATGGCGGCCTCTTCCGGTGAGAGCTCGAGATGGTTGAAAAACTCAAAGGCCTCGGCGATGTTCAAACGAACCAGGTGGGCCATGGTCATTCCGCCCACGCGCACGTACAAGGCTTCGGCGCGCAATCGCGACCCTTCGCAATCCGGGCAGATGGTGTACCCGCGATAACGGCTCAGGAAGACGCGCACGTGAACTTTGTACTTCTTGGTTTCCACTTCCCGGAAGTAGCGGCGAATGTGCTCGTAGACCAGCGCACGCTCGTCCGCGGACAATTCGTAAAACGGCACGTCCGTGCGCACTTTGCCCTTGGTGGCCTTGCGAAACTCGGCCATATACCAGGAATGCTGCGGCTTGGTCCAGGGATCGACCGCGCCTTCATGGATCGTCAGCGATTTGTCGGGGATCACCAGATCCATGTCGTAATCGATGGTGTTGCCAAAACCCTGGCAGCGCTTGCACGCGCCGTACGGATTGTTGAAGCTGAACAGGCTCGGCTCTGGAGTTATGAATTCTTTCCCGCAGAGCTTGCAGGCGAATTTTTCATTGAAGCGAATGGTCTCTCGGCCGTCGGCCGATTCAAAGATGACCTCGCCCGCTTCGCGATAACAGATCTCGACCGTATCCACTAGACGTTGGCGCAAGTTGTCGGTAATCGCGATGCGGTCGACCAATGCAAACAGCGGTTTTTCGAAATCGATATCGAGCAAGGATTCCGGCGTCGAAAACTCGAAAACGCGCTGGCCCT
>JBEKBK010000349.1:0-9088 GCA_050015435.1 Bryobacteraceae bacterium | reverse complement strand
AGCGCGACTCAAGAGACTTGGGGCTATCTCCATCCCTGCCGTTATGTGTTGCACGATCGCGACACGAAGTTCAGCGCATCTTTTCGGTCGGTGCTGGCGGCGGGCGGTGTGAAAGCCATTCCGCTTCCGGCCAAAAGCCCGAATCTGAACGCTTTTGCGGAACGTTGGGTCCGTACCGTCAAGGAGGAGTGCCTGTCCAGATTAATCCTGTTCGGCGAGCGCCCTCTATCGCGGACCTTAGCCGAATTCAGCGCTCACTATCACTGCGAAAGGAACCATCAAGGGAAAGGGAACAAACTGCTTTCGCCAGAGGCTGGCGATGAACCTAAACAACGCGGCCACACTGTTCAGTGTCGGCAGCGACTTGGAGGCCTGCTCAAATACTATGGCCGCGCCGCATGAATAATTTGACCTTACGGCCTACGACGCGCACCTGCTATTGCGGCAGGTGACCGTCTAATCAAATCGCGCAGATGTTCGAAAAATCGATAGAACGGTGGCACCTTCAACCGCCAAAGTGGTTGCTATCGGTTACAATTTCCTCCAAAAGCCACATCAATGGGCGATTTCCTACGTTACCAGAATCGACTTGTTCTGAAGAGGTTAGGTGGAAGAATTCAAGTGACGACCCCCTGCCCTGATTGCAGGTGACTGGGGGCACTTCGCGAGGTAACCTCAGCCCTTATACGCTCGAAGCGTCAACCCACGAATCAGCCGCCGCTGCGAGTATGTACGGACGCCACACGCCGAAAGAGTCGGCGTTATGATTGCCAGCAGCTCGAAACTGACCCAATCGCAGCTTCTTCGGTGGCCCAGACAGCGGGCGAATGCCATAAAAGTAGACCCTCTGTCCTTCCGCCACAGTGGCGGAAGGACAGAGGGCCGGTCTAAAAACCCGGCGCTCGCCGCCCTCCGGATGTCGCAAGGACGGTGCGTTCAAGTCCATCTGCCTGGAGGAGCACCGCCAATTCGTGGAAACAGAGGCCGTTTGCCGGACGCGTTCGGCAAGCATGGCGGCTTTCAGTTCCGGCATTCAAAGTGTTCTGGTCCATGAGGGAGCATACTTCAGCCCTCTCCCCGGGCCACAAGGCGCGAACGAGCGGCGCAGCCAAGCGCCCAGAATCTCTCCCTGAGAGCGCGGAGTTTCAAAGGAGATTTTTCAGGCCGGACCATGCTTCGCCCCGCTCAAGGATGAACAGGCTGGTTCTAGTTCCGGGCTGGCGCACCTGTTCGATACGCGGCTATGGCTGCATCCGCCGAAGCGTTCAACGCGACCCCGTGAAGATCATAAGGTTTGATCTGAGTGATCCTCATAGATCGCGCCGGGAAATTCCCAGCTTTTTCATCATGGCGTTCAAGGTCGTCCGTGGCAGCCCGAGACGAATGGCCGCGGTGCTGATCACGCCGCCGGTCTCACGGAGTACACGCAGGATCTGATCCCTCTCCACGTCGTGCAGCGTCGAACTTCCGCTCGTTTCCATTCCGCTGGCGCGCAGTTCAGATAGAGGCGCCCGGAGGCTCGGCCCTCGTGACAGGATTACAGAACGCTCGATGAAGTTCTCCAGCTCGCGCACATTGCCGGGCCATGACCAGTTCACCAGCGCTTCCATTGTCTCAAGCGAAATCTTGTCGATCTTCCGGTCCATTTTGTCAGCGTACTTCTTGGTAAAGTGGCGCACCAGGACGGGTATGTCTTCTCGATGGTTCCGCAGCGGCGGCGTATTGATGGGGAAGACTTTCAACCGGTAATACAGATCGCTGCGGAAGAGTTTATCACCCATCATTTGGGTCAGATTCCGGTTGGTTGCCGCCACCAGCCGGACGTCAATGGGGATAGTCTTGGTGCCGCCCAATCTCTCGAATGCCTTCTCCTGTAGCGCTCTGAGTAGCTTGGGCTGCAGATCCAAAGGAATATCACCCACTTCGTCCAGAAACAGTGTCCCCCGGTGCGCCAACTCAAAACGGCCGATCTTCTGCGATAAAGCTCCCGTGAAAGCTCCTCGCTCGTAACCGAACAACTCGCTTTCGAGTAAACCCGTCGGAATGGCGGCACAGTTCAAGGTGACGAATGGAAGATTCCGCCGGGGACTGATTCTGTGGATGGCGCGCGCAATCAGTTCCTTGCCCGTGCCGGTTTCGCCCAGGATCAACACGGTGGCATCGGTCGGCGCAACCACCTCCACCTGACCTATGACCCGCTTTAGGGCCGCACTTGTTCCTATAATCTCCTCAAAGTTGTGCTGAACCTTGACTACTGCTTCGCCGATATTCTCTTGCCTGTTTCGCTCTCGCAGGTCGGTGATGAACGTGATCCAGCGGAACGGCGATAATTTTAGGACGGCGGTGGTCACCAGGACCGGGACCCGCGTCCCATCCTTCCTGATCAACTCTTTTTCGAAGGGTGTGCAAGCCCCAAAACGCAAACCCTCTTCATGTGCAAATTCGTCCAAGGCCACGTATTCCCTCGGCGTGAGATCGGGCCACACGAGGCGGCCGGCGATTAAATCCTCACGGGTGTAGCCGACGAGTTCGAGAAACCTGTCATTCGCTTCGGGAATGTTGTCAAACTCTCCGGAAACGACGCCGACAATGGTCGACTCCCCCGGTAGCGCGCGCACAGGTGCCCGGCTGCGCCGCAGCTGCTCATCGCTTTCGAGCCGGTCGCTAAAGTCGCGGACCACTCCTGCAAAGCCCTGCAACTCTCCATTCTCGTCTTTCAGCGCCATAGTAATGGCGCTGGCCCAGAATCGTGACTCGTCCTTCTTGACTTGCCAGCCTTCATCGCCAACATGGCCTTCGGCAGAGGCTCTCTTCAATTGTTCCTGCAGCTTGCCCAACGCGTCTTCGTCAGGATACAGAACCGACACGTGTCGCCCTACAATCTCACCGCTCTTGAAGCCGTAAATGCGTTCCGCACCCGCATGCCAAGCGACAATCTGTCCGTCCACATCTAATAGGAAGAGCGCATAGTCCCGCACCCAAGAACGAGGGTTTCCGGAGAGATCCTTGCCCGCCTCGGCGGCCCCACTCTTGTGACGCAGCAACAAGAGGTGGCGGACAGGCAATACGTTGGTTTTCGCTATGTATTCGACATCTCGTGGGCTTCCGTCCGGACCTAATAACTGGAGAGTGCCCGCCTGCTCGCCTTCTTTGAGAAAAGATTGCCAACGCTCCGAAATCACCGACTTTGCTGGGCGTACCGCAAAATCCTCCAAGCTGCGTCCGATGATTTTTTGACGCGGAAGGCCCAATAGCTTGCTGGCGCCGATACTGACGTCTTGGTAACGTCGATCGTCGTCTGCGATCAGGATGGGGGCGGAAGGGTGAAAAACGATCGCACGGAACAGTAACTCGAGTTCACGGGGGCCATTCTTCGCGAGCCACCGGGTGGATGGTGGCTGAGAGGCCGTGGACTTCACCACACGTTCCTCCTTAACCCCGTCCGTCCTAGAGACCAAGTGCCGGAACAAAACGCGTTTGGGCGTGTCTTTCAACCAGTGGAAGCCGAGGCTGCTACTAAAACAACTATTCTATCACCGGCGCAACCCGGAGCGAGTTGTGCGTTTGGCCCATGAGATGCCCCATCAAACTTTTGGCGTGCTGTCGGAAGAGAAAGGCATATGGAGCGTGCATCTTGCTGTGTTGGCCCGCGAATCCCCGAGCGCACAATATAATGATCTGAGGATTCTGGCCGTCTATCAAGTTGCGGGCGTGGCTCGGAACATGATGAGTATTATCCGGTTCAGCCATTGCAAGACCTTGACATGACGTTTGAAGTTAGTGGAAACGAGAGAGCGCGATCATGGCCGATATAATGCGTAGCGCGAAAGCGCCAGACGAAACAATTCAGTCCAAGCAGGCCGGGGAACCGCCCGAGCACCAAAGTGCCGAATTCCCAATCGTCGGTATCGGCGCGTCTGCCGGGGGGCTGTCCGCGTTTGAAGCATTCTTTTCGACGATGCCAGACGACAACCGTCCTGGGATGGCTTTTGTCTTAGTGCAGCATCTGGCCCGGGACCACAAGAGTATTCTTTCCGAGTTGATCCGGCGCTACACCACGATGCAGGTCTTTGAGGTCGAGGACGGAATGGTGGTCAAGCCTAACTGCGCTTATATCATCCCGCCCAATCGTGATATGGCGCTGGTGAACGGCGCGTTGCGACTGTCGGAACCCACTTTGGCCCGCGGCGTTCGGCTTCCCATTGATTATTTCTTCCGCTCCCTCGCCCAGGACCAGCAAGAGCGCGCCATCTGTATCGTGCTTTCCGGCACTGGCAGCGACGGCGCCCTGGGCGTACGGGCGGTGAAGGGCGAGGGGGGCTTAGTGATGGCCCAGACACCGGAAACTACTGAGCACGACGGCATGCCTCGCAGCGCTATCGCAACGGGGATGGTGGATTTTGTGCTGCCTCCAAACGAGATGCCCGCCCAGCTCCTCGCCTACCTCGCGAGTGCGCGTGGGGCTGCACTCCTCCCGGTCTCCTCGGAGGTTCCGCAGCCGGATGACGGGCTGGAAAGAATCTGTCGGCTGCTCCGGTCCCAGACCGGTCATGATTTTTCCCAATACAAACGAAACACCATTACGCGCCGCGTTGAACGGCGTATGGCCGTCCTCCAGATCGATGGACTGGAAGACTATCTTCGTTATCTACAACTCACCCCGAGCGAAGGGGACGCGCTCTTTCGCGAACTCCTGATCGGCGTCACCAGTTTCTTCCGGGATTCCGAGATTTTCGATGAAATTCAGAAACAGGTCATCCCACAGCTTTTCGCAGGTAAAGATGCAAGTACGATGATTCGCGTCTGGGTGCCGGGCTGTTCCACCGGTGAGGAAGCCTATTCCATCGCCATGCTGCTTCGGGAACACATGGAAGAACGGAAAGAGAATTTCAGGGTCCAGATCTTCGCGACCGACCTCGACCGCGAAGCCATTGACTATGCCCGCGCTGGCGTTTACCCCTCCAGCATCATCGCGGACGTCTCGCCCGAGCGACTAGCACACTTTTTCGACCAGGAGCATCCGGACGGCACCTACCGCATCCACAAGACCATCCGCGACATGCTCATTTTTTCGGAGCACGACCTCATCAAAGATCCGCCGTTCTCGAAACTCGATCTGATCAGCTGCCGCAATCTCTTGATTTATATGGGCCCGGAGCTACAAAAACGACTCCTACCTATGTTCCACTACGCCTTGAATGCGGGCGGCATGCTAGTCCTGGGCTCCTCTGAGAGCGTGGGAGACTTTGGGAACCTCTTGACGACGATCGATCGCAAGGCGAGGATCTATCAGCGTAGAGCGGGTGATTTCGGTCCCCACCGGGTGGGCATCGCTAGGTTGTTCGCGCACCTTCCCGGAAATGAAATCACACGGCAGGCGGGGACCGGAGCGCTGAGCGAAAACAAACTTTCCCTGCACGAGATCGCGGTGCGGACCATCCTCGGGCACTACTCCCCGGTTGGCGCGCTGGTCAGCGAACACGGCGACATCCTTTACTTGCTGGGCCGCACTGGCCGGTACCTGGAGCCCGCGCCAGGCGAGGCCAGCATGAATATCTTCAAGATGGCTCGCGAAGGTCTGCGCGGCGATTTGACCATTGCTCTGCACCGAGCAGTGTCGCTGGGAATACCAACCCGCCACGCGGGTTCACGCGTGAAACACGACGGCAATTTTACAACCGTAAATCTCACTGTCCTTCCAGTGCCCGCGGACCCGGAGGGTACCATGCCGCGTGGCCTCTTTCTGGTCATTATCGAGGAGCAGTTGGCCACGGACCCCAAGGTTTCCACGGAGGCGGCCGTCGATACCGTGGACGGCGCGGCAACGCTTGTCCCCGATCTCGACGCATATATTGTGAGGCTGAAGCAGGAATTGCGGGCCAAGGATGAATACCTGCAGTCGACGATCGAAGAACTGGAGACCTCTAACGAAGAGCTCCGCTCGGCCCACGAGGAAATGCAGTCGGTCAACGAGGAGATGCAATCCACCAACGAGGAACTCGAGACTTCCAAAGAAGAATTGCAATCGGTCAATGAGGAGCTGGCCACGGTCAACAACGAACTGCAAGCCAAAGTGGTCGACCTATCGCGCTCCAACAACGACATGAGAAATCTGTTGAGCGGCACCGGAATCGGCACTATTTTTGTGGACCATCTCCTGCGCATTCTTCGCTTCACTCCCACCGTCTCAGCGTTGATCAACCTGATCGAAACCGATGTAGGGCGTCCGGTGGACCAAATCCGCTCCAACCTGGTAGGCTACGACTGCTTGGCAATTGATATTAAAGAGGTGATGGACAGCTTGGTCCCGAAGGAACTGGAAGTGCAGACCAATGCCGGGGAGTGGTATCTGCTGCGCATTCGGCCCTATCGTACCCTGGAAAACGTGATTGAGGGCGCCGTCATCACGTTTACAGAGATCTCAATCATGAAAAAGGCGCAGGCGGCGTTGCGAGATTCCGAAGCCGTCCGGCGCCTGGCCGTGGTAGTGCGCGACGCCGGCGACGCCATCCTTGTGCAGGATATGACGGGTCGCATTCTGGCCTGGAACCCAAGAGCCGAGAAGATGTACGGTTGGAGCGAAGCCGAGGCATTGGCGATGAATATTCGCGATCTGATGCCGGAAAGCGAGCGGGAACAGGCGTTGCGGGGCTTCCGGAAACAGTGCCAATCCGGCGTCTTGGAGTCGCAGCGTATACAACGGATCGCGAAAGATGGGCGAACCGTACAGGTATCCCTCATCGCTTCTGCACTGGTGAATGACGCCGGGGATACGTACGCCATTGCCACGACGGAAAGGGGTATCGCTTCTTGACGGTATACCCTCTGTGGTGGTGCGCCTTCAATCGGCGGATGATTCCGCGTGTGCAATCCGCACAATTTCTTGAGCGATCTCTTCAGGTGAAAGAACAAAGTCTATACAGCCGGTTGCGATTGCGCTCCCAGGCATATCGGGTTGCCCGGCCGTATCGAGCTTCTGCGCGATGGTGATGCCCCCCACGTCTTTTATCCCGCACAGCGCTGCTGACCCGTCACCGTCATAACCGGAGACAATAACGGCGATCAGTTTGCCGCCCCAGTGCTGCGTGAGGGAACGCAGAAAAACCGTAATCACATCGGGCCATCCTCTAGGCTTTGAGATCGGCTTTAGACGGAACTCCCCATCAAGAACATGCAAATCACGCTGTGCCGGAATGATGAACACACGGTTGGGCTGAATGAGTAATCTTTCCGTGATCAATTCAACTGGCATCGCCGTATAGCGCGGGAGAATCTCGTGGAGCATGGTTGCTACGGTTCTCAGATGATTCACAATAACGATAGCAACCCCCATGTCGGCCGGGAGATGCCCTAGTAGGCGGGTATAGGCGTCGAGGCCACCGGCCGAGCCGCCGACGCAAACGACAGGAAAGTCTTTGGCAAGACTCTTAGCTTTCATTGACGATCACTCCGCTTCTATTTTCATCTTCAGTATGCACCGTCCTGGATGTTTCGAGCGGTTTTCGGCGCCGCCGGAAAAACTTTCGAGGCCGGGTTTCCGCTGTTGCAACCATAAGGGCACAATACTTGCGCAGGGAATTGCGGTATGCCAACCGCGCATTACGTGGGATCGCGCAGTACGTGTCCGTCGGGCGGAGCCTAGTGACGAAGTATGGTCGAAGCACGCCGCAAAATCCGAGCATTTGCCACAGAATTTACCAATCCTCGCCGCAGGTGCATTGACGAAAAATTCCACGCCGAAAGGTTCGGATGATGAAAACTGGCAACACCAGCAGCGGCAAGGGTCTCATATGCTTGCCTTGCCAGAGGTCCGAATGGCGGCTACCAAGCAGAGGATGCCGGGGTTGGCGATCCCTGCACGATGGACAACCGCGAATTCTCCGTAAGCCTAAGAGACAGGCGGAAATCGAGCCGAACGTTATTTGGGAACTCAGTGCTAACCGAATCCGAGGTCGGCCCGAAGGGTGCCGCATTGGAATTGGTCGGCATGCTGTTACCCGGTGAAGGATGGGCGTACCATGAATAGCTGATTGGCTGTCGTGCCCGAGTCAATCCATATTGTCCGCGGGGCGGAAGAACTGTGCAAGTGGGGATCAGCGCTCCGCTTTAGTACCGGTGTCCATTGACCGAGTTATTTCTTCGGGTGCGCCAAGTCGCTTTCGTCACGATTCTTGAACGCGTCATCTTTCTGCTCTTCAATCTGCGCGTCGTCTACATCGACTTTTACTTCCTCCGGTTGCTGGAGTTGCTCCGGCGGTATGGATTTCACTTCGTGGGGAATAAGCTTCGTCCAGGAGATACTCCCGGGCGGGGATGTGTTTCCTTTTTCGGGAATGATGCGTAAGTTTGTCGTTGGTCGGAGTTGTCGTAAAGCTATCCGTAGGTCGGTTCTGAGGCCAACCGGGGGGGTGAGTCCTCAAAGTCCCGCTGTCGGCCCATAGGCGTCGTGTCGAAGATGCGGTAGGCGTCCGTGAGTGATCCGGTGCCGCGCGCGCGGACCGAGTAGGTGTGGAAAGTGTCGTCGTCGAGACGAAAGAAGACGCTTAGGCCAGGCTCCTCACCCTCAATAAGAACGGGTCGGCCCTTTTTTGCCTCCCAGCGGCGAGGTTGAGATACAATGATCCTGTGTGCAGAGCAGGACTCGCTGCGGCAGGACCATCAGGCAGCCATTCAGGATTTTCGTGTCTCCATCCGCGACCTGGTCGTACACGTTGACAATTTAACCGCAGACTCAGATTTCAATCTTGCTCATCGGCGAATCAGAGCCGCTCGCCGCGTTTGCGAAGTCGCACAAGACGCTCTGGAACATCACCAAGCGATACATGGGTGCTGAAATAGGCCTTCGCGCGAGTCCTAGCGCTGGATGTTGAAGACAAGATACTGAAAGTGATCAGCACTTGCACTCGCGACGCCGTCCACCGAGAACTTCAAAGTGATGCTCGTTTGGGTCTACGGTGCGCCGGCAGCTACCTGTAAGCGCCCGTCGTTGTGCAGCCGGCAGACCTGAACCGGTTGTGTTCCAGCGATAAAGACTTCGTTCCGGCGCTTGGGACATGCAGCGGTAGCCAGTTCGCCGGTCTCGGAGTCA
>JBEKBK010000348.1:0-9092 GCA_050015435.1 Bryobacteraceae bacterium | reverse complement strand
CTTAGCCAAAAGGGCTAAGGTCGCGGTTAGTGCTTTTGACGTTGGTGCAGACTGGTTGAAAGCGGAGGGGAAATAGTTCGGGAGCGGCGGGAGCCATGCTCGGAAACCCCCGCCGCACCCTGACCAGGGGAAGCAGGGTCGCACGAATCAGTCCTGTCTACCCCAAGATGTTTCTACTGCTTCGTGCCGCTCAATGCGCCTGACTGACACGAGTTGCAGATACCGAACCCAGTGCCATTCGACTGGATGAAGCCGCAGACCGTGGACAGACCACTCAATTCCGAAGCACTCAGATTCCCGTTGACGAACGGCACGTTGACAACCCCATACGTCCCAAGACTGGCAGCAGGTTCCAGCGTGCTGCCCCAAGCCAGCGTGCCCGTCGTTGTACTTGCGACCGTCGCGGGATTGCACACCGTCAGCGCACCGGTTGTATCGGCGGCGGGCGTGCTGCTGACCAGATTGATGACAATCGAATTCGGAACCGCAGGCGTGAGCGTGTTACTGATCAGGTCGTTTTTGGCCGATAGCGACTTCAACCCGTCCGGGGTCACCATACAAGAGCAGCAGCCGATCTCCTCTTCCTGCGGGTCGAACGCATAGACGTTTACGCAGATGTTACCGGTACCACCCGTGTTCGGATCGAAGCCGCCGTTCGCGCCGTCGTTCGAGATATTCACGACGGAATCTCCAATATTCAGGTTTGCAGCGTACCCGATCTGGTAGGTGCCGTCTTGTTGAGCGACAGGGGTCGGTAGGATTAGCACCCAGACGTCATTAAGGGGGCCGTCAGTGCCCCCAAACATGATCATTCGATTGTTCACCGAATCCATTGCGCCATCGTATTCTAAGCTCTGTCGCGCCGGTGTCTGCGGGGTGCAGGTGGGAGTTGGACAAATCTGGGCCCAGGCGGTGGTCCCAATCCCATTAGCGCCGTCGAGCTTCCACGTGCTGGGGTCGATAAAACCGCCCCCGCCCGGATTGTTGCTCACCCCTTGCGTAATAATAAGCTCGTTCGTGTTCGGGCTGTAACCAAAAGCCATGTTGTAGCGCTCTAATGGCGGGTTAGCCGGTGTGAGTTGGTTCCACACTGGCGTTCCGCCGAGGCCGTTAGCGTTGGTTAGGACCCACGAGTCGTTGAAATTGTTTATCCCGCTGCTAGGGTTCCCCCCAAAGATAATCATCGTATTCGAGCCCGGATCGTACGCCGCCGCGAGACTGTTCCGCGCGGCGGGCGGGCCACCGCTCGGATTGAGTTGAGTCCATTGCGGCGTCCCGCCAAGACCATTCGCGTTGCTCAAGACCCAAGCATCGTTAAGCGCAATGCAGAAGGTAGCGCCGCATCCACCGAAGATAATCAGACGGTTGTGCCCAACGTCATAGACGATTGAGTTGTCGAATCTCGGCGGCGGAAGGGGTCCTCCCGGCGATAGTTGGGTCCATTGCGGTGTGCCGCCAGTTCCATTCGCGTTGGTCAGAATCCAGACGTCATTGGTTAGCGGATTACCGCCGAACGTGATCAGGCGATTGCTCCCTGGATCGTAGGCGACACTCAACAACATCCCTGGTTGGCGGCGGTGTGCCAGTCGGAAAAAGCTGGGTCCATGTGGGCGTTCCACCGAGGCCGTTTGCGTTGGATAGAACCCAGACAAGGTTCGGGGTTGAGTTGAATGGGTTGAAAACGATAAGGTGATTACCGGGTTGATCGTAGGCGACCGATGACGTATTTTCGATTGTCGGCGGCGTTCCGAGCGGGCTTAACTGAACCCAAGACTGACCCCGCATCACTCCACAAAAGATGACGAAAGCGGCTACGGTACCGAAAGAGCGCATGGCCAGTGGGAGGATACTACTCTGTGTGACAGTCCCCTGACAATTCTCCGGATGGCGTAGCCCTAAGGACTAGGGTTGCCCGATAGTTCACTTCGAAGTCTGAAAAGGAGCGGTTCTGGACGGCACATCCCCAGGTTCCCACCCTGTTCTCCCAGAACAAGCTCCCATCGCGGATATAATGCTGACCCGAACGATCTGATCCGAGCGGTGGCCCGTCTGGTTCACGATGCTCCGTTCCGATGCTCCCGCAACGGCTGCGGCACGTGAACTTTCCCTTATTCGATTTCCAACACCCCCTTTGAGCACTGCGCCGATTTCGCGATGCTAATTACTACCACGCCACGGCGCGACGGTGAATGGCGTTACAGTCCTGCCGATGCGGTGAGCACCGGGGTAGTCCAGGTTTGCGATACGGCCTGCGTTGACGCAAACGGCAACGGCAAATAAGCGGGTGCCCATTGGAAGAAACATGATCCCAACGCAGGAATCAATCCAGCAGGCGGGACGAACTGAGCATACGGCTGACTCAACGTGACGGCAGTCGATTCTCTCCGGGTCCTAACACCTGAGGTCGTCCCGTGCCTGTCGCATAGCTCTAAAGGGGCTACACCAACTGTGTAACACCAGGACAAGTACTACGTCTATTATTTTGGATGGCGCAGTGCAGCATTTGTGGTAAAGGCACCGAATTGTACATCAATGACGCCCCTATCTGCCTTGAGTGTGAGGAGCAACGCGAAGCGCCACGGAAGCCGTCCGTAAGAGACGAGCACGGGCAGCCGCCACTCAAGAAGTTGGGGGCTTCGCACACAGTCTCGTAACATTAACGCCCGGTTTGGATCTAATCTCATCAGAGCAGTTGTCTCATGCCAATCCCCGGCCCTGAAGATCTTGATCAACTAGAAGAGCGCACGAAAGAGTCAATCGAAAAAACGCATCATCTCGTTGACGAAATGAAGGTCGTGCAAGAGTATGAGAACACAATTCTTGCTAATGATGAGCCGCCTCTTTTTCACCCAGAGGGCCGCACGTAGCCGTAGAGATTCCGCTTAGGACCATTTCCAAATCGACACTAGTACCTATTCGCGCCTTGCGGCGTCGTCGATTCAGGCATGTAAGGGAACGACTTGAACCAACTCACCGTCTTCGCCTGTGAATCGCAGCCCGTCGTCGTCGAGGGATTGGCCAGCGTTTTGGCTGGATGCGACGACCCGGAATTCATTGGCTCTGCCTAGTCGGTCAGTCCGCTGGATTGAAATTTGTCTTTCAATTCATCGCCGAGGTGAAGACCACGTCACCCAACAGCCAGCCGGTGCTGTGGGTTAACGATCTGACGAAAAGAGATTGTTTCCGAGCATTGCAAATCGGCGTTCGCGGAGTGTTGAAAAAGACTTTGCCGGTGGAATCCGTGGTCGCTTGTCTGCGATCCGTTGGGCGCGGCGACTTATGGATCGACGGATTCGACTCGCTCGCCCCCCGCGCCACAGCCCGTCTTACTCCTCGCGAAAAAGAAATCGTCCACCACATATGCGCCGGTCTCAAAAACAAGGAGATCGCTGTCGCACTGACGATCACTGCGGGCACCGTAAAAGTTCACCTGATGCACATTTTCGAGAAAACCGGGGTTAAAGACAGGTTCGAGTTGGCGGCTCACGGGCAGCGTATCTTGGGAATCGAGACCACCATGGAGTCCGCACAAGCGGCAAGCAAGGCTCAAATCAACTACGCCAGCGAGTATAGAGCATGACCATGCCCGGTTACCCTCAACAGCAGTTCCACCCAGGCTTGGTTGTCGTGAGGGTTTATACCCGTGCGCCGTTGAAGCGTTTCACGACTGCCCCCGTGACACTCTTTGGCCCAACACTTGCAGAATTCTAACTGGCTGCCCTAAATGCGGTTCACGAGCGAGGACGAACTACTGAACAAGATGAAAGTGGAAGGCGAGACATCGCTTTTCCGCGTTAGGCGACTTGTCGAATTCATGCGCATTGTCTGCGGGAACGAAGCGAAACTTTTACGTGATCTCGGAGGAGCTAACTATGGCCGGTTGTCAATTCAAAATGACGACGCCCACCATAGCGGTTGAGCGTCCAGACGACATGACGGTCTTGCAAGTACCCGCTGGTGCTTCCGTCACCGTCCTTGGGCAACTGCGCGGCAATCGTCTTGTGGATGTCAACTGGGAGGGGCGGTCGGTGATGATGTTTGGTCGTGACCTCCATGACAGTGCAGAGCGAATTGTTTGACCCGCCAAAAGTAACTGCTTGATCCGCTCTCGTTAACGTCCGACCCTCTCCGCACGCGGCGTCGGCTCCGTGGCCGGGTTCCACGTGAAGTCACCTTGTTCAGGATGCGTTTGGAAATGACGAAGAGCCACCGCTTGACCAGACTGCCAGTCACTTAGCCATTGAACTTCAATTCCACGGAATGTTCGCGTCGTCCCAGGAACCGGGCCGGATTGGTTCCATCGAAGAAACCTGCGCTCCTCGATCCCAAATCTTAGGTGGCTCTCCGGGTAGCGGATTCGGTTCCTCACGTTTTGGCTCAAGGGTCACAGATGGCAAGAAGACAGTCTCGCGTTGCTTCTTCGTTCTGCCTTTCCCTTTCAGTTGTTCCGCTAGCGGATTCCAGCAATCGGAGCAGATGTCGTATTCTTTGCCTTCAATGTCCTTTGGCTGACACTCTTTCGCTTGGCCGCACAGGTCGCAAACGATCATGGCGTTCCTCCATTCGATTGCGATGATACATCAGGCCGCCCGCGTGAGGGCTCCCGTCCAGGGCCGTTTTATCAAAATTCTTTTTCGTCACTTGTGTATATCTCCGCAGATATACACAACCCGTGGTATCTGCCGAAGAACCGCCCCAAACCGGGCTGTCTATATATTTGCGACTGAGTTCTTCTAGGCGTGAAGCGTCATCCTCATCGATGACGGGTAACCGGACGGTGTCCAGTGAAAGCGTGAGACAGACCAGTCAAAACATGCCCCTCACGGTCGGGAGAAATCGACGGCAGCGTGAGAGTAAGGGCGGTTCTACTGTGGGACGCAGACGAAGAACCAAGGCGCTGCGAATCGGGATGCCTAAGTCTGCCGCTGACTGAGAAATCAGCGTTAAGTAGCCGAGACCCGTGACGACTCAGACGATCACGAGAGATGCGATGGGCCAGTACGCAGACCCAGAGCTTTCTGTGCCGAGTTCGTAAGGACTCGTGTTCCTGCACAGAAGCTCCAAGCCAACCGCATATCATCCAATTAAGAAACATGAGCGAAGCGAATGGCGACCGTAAGGGAGCCAAATGAAGGATTGGTCGAAATCGAATCAAGAAATGTTGTAATTCGTCTTTCGGACGGACTGTCGTCCGGTCCTATCTTCACTGAGACGAATGGAAACCCGATCCCGATTCGTCCTGGATGGACCCGGTTCTTGAGGAACCCACATTCGTATCTAGATGGACCCGATTCTTAAAGGCCATGACGAATCAAAAGGTGTAGCCCTGGTCGAGCCAATAGTGCCAATCGGCGATGGCCTCTGCGTTGGAATCGTTGGCATCAATCGCACGCCGATCTCATATTGTGCCGCTATGGTCCGATGACTTGTCAGGACGCAGCTTGGAAGAGCTTTTGAGGGCTGCAATCGAAAACGGGGCGTGGAGCCAAAGCCTTCGATTGGGGACCATAAAACTGGTGAACAGTCGGTTGGCGAAACAGATCAGCCTGGAAGAATACATGGTTGGCCGCCGCATTGCGAACGACGATGCGGCTGAGTGCAAGCGGCGAAAACTGATTCTAGAAAGCGAAATCAGGAGTCGGAAGGGCGTTCGTTCACGGCTCGCATAGAGACCTGAAACAACGAGAAGGGTTACGGCACCCTGCGATTGCCATCCCTTCGATGTTGGTCCAAGGAATTTTATCAGCGGTTGTTCGTGCGTGCAGCGGCGTAGTCGCTCGGCCGGTTTTCTCCTTGCATTTCGCCCCAGCCAGAATGCGATGCGGCTACTTCCTCACGCTGTCCTGGAGATCGGCTTCGTCCTCTATCGCTCTCTTTTGGGAATCCACTTGAACCTCACGCCGGATGCCGAACGGAAAATCGAGAAGGCGAGGCGGCGGTGATCGGGCTAGGGCGTCTGCTGATCGTTGCCGACGTGCACTCGGACAAGGCTGGTAGCCTCGCTGAACGACACTCGTATTTCTGTCTCGCCGGGTGCCACGCCCTTGAACACCGCCCGTCCTTGATCTATTGTCAAAATCTTCGGATCAGATGAAACTATCGTCAGGTAAGGCGAATGAGTAAGGTCGGCTGTCCGGTCTGCACCGTTCAGGCCCATCACCTTGTACTGATGCGTCTCTCCAGGCTTTAGCACCACCGGATTCCTGTCGAGCCAAACGGCTTTCCAGTTGATTCCGGCAGGGCTGGCGAAGGCGAAACTCAGCAACAAAACCAGCGTCCTTTTCAACATACAATTGTTCCCTGATTTGGAGGATAAGCCTGACCGTGAGCGATGTCAATGCGGTCTACGAAGTCGTTGCGGTTGCATCTGCCCTTGCAGACGATTTTCTATAGGTTCGTTCCGATCTGAAGCGATGTCGTGCGAATTAGATCCAGTTCGTGCAGAGCCGAGCACCGCAGCTTAGTCCTGGCCTTATCTCGTGAAACAGACGGCGTTCGATTCTCTTTGGGTTTTCAATGCCCGTTCCGCTCGGAACCAATCGTCTTCGGGTACCCCTTCTGGGCAACCTCTTGCTTTCCAAAAGGCACGGGCAAGAGCGGCGGTCACGTCTTCGGCGGGCATCGGCGTGGAGCCAATGAACGATAGCGCCTCAAGCATTCCGTGAAGAAGTTCCAATCTCGATTCCACTCTACTCCGTTCGTCTTCAGCGATCTCAACGATCAGGGGAATCAAGCGGGACGCTTTGGCGTGGGCAGCTTTGGCTCGCACGTAAGATTCCTCGGCAAGAGCCCAATTGTCGGCGGACCTGAGTGCTCGGTGTGCTTCACGAATGCCACGGTCCAGTTCATTGTTGATGATATGGACTAGCTGCCATTCGGTCTTAATTCGTAGCTCGTCGAACTTGCAGAGTTCAGCCATTCAATCTCCTTGATCGACGAAGGCTCAGGTTTGACCGTCAATGTATTTGACGCCCGACAGCGGCCATTGGTTCGATGCGGATCGATGAAAAGATGGTTACATCGTGCCTTACGCCGCCGTCTTCCATTCCGAGCGTATGCCGAACGGCGAGAGCAAGACCGAGAAGGCGAAGCGGCTCGTGGCGGGGGGAAGGTAGAGCACGTTTGATTGTCGCCGCAATCGGGAGAGCCGACTGTAACCTCCGAATCCTCGGAGACGTATAGTCACAAGAGCCCTCCACTGTAAGATGACCTACCGCATTGATCTGCCGACCATGGTGCTTGCGTTCAGAGACAACCACGAAGCTGCCGTTACAATTCCAGCGGGTACGATCCTTGATGTGATCGGTCCTGCGGAAGATGACCGTTTCGTCGTTGTGAGCGTGGACGATGAGCAGTTCCATATGTTCGCCTCGGATCTGGCGGATCGAGGAAAACAAATCGAAGCGCTGGCGAACGCAGACAATGTTATTGAACCCAACGAAAAAGGATCAGCACATGGCACACCCAGCAATGAAAGAAGACGTAACCAACACGGAAACGAAACCTGTCGAACTCCCCGAACACGAGCAGATCGCCGTGCTCGCATACACGCTATGGCAAGCAAGAGGCTGTCCTGAGGGATCGCCTGACATAGATTGGTTCCTGGCAGAACAAGAACTCACAACCTCACGTTGACAGCAAGGGGCGAATGGTCTCCGCTTTGGCGATACTGACTCAGCGCCCTGGACGTTCTATCACTTGGGAGGCGGCGCTACGTGGGGAGGAGGATGGCTTCATGCACCCCGTTCTGGGTTGTCCCACGTTGCGCAACGAGCCATGGCGCTTACTTGTGGCGGTAAGTGATTCTGCCCTTCGTAAGGTCATAGGGCGACAGTTCTATGGAAACCCGATCACCATTCATCACCTTGATCCGATTGCGTCGGAGTCTCCCTGCCAAAGTTGCAAGCACTTTCTGGCCTGCTTCTAGCTGGAGCGAAAACATCCCCGCCCTGAACTTCTCGACAACCGTCCCTTGTACCTCGATTCCTGGTTCTTTTTCATCCTCGCCGGGTCGTTGGGGGCTCTTTACTGGTTTCGTGCCGAATCTCATATTGACAAACCTCTTCTGTTTCGATTTTTCTGTTTGATCTAAATTGCGTGCTCACCGGCTCCGCTGTTGCTGCCTGCGGTTAGAAGCGAACACCAACATTGAAAAGGGCGTGCGAAAGCCCACCCTCTCCGATCTCATCCGAACTACCTGCTTACCAGCGATTGCCCTGCCGTGAACCACCGCCGCCGTTGCTACGATATCCGCCACCGCCAGATCCACGGTCTGCTTTTGGACGGGATTCATTGACGGTCAGCGCTCGTCCATTAAGCTCTTTGCCGCTTAGAACTTCAATCGCACGCTGTCCCTCAGCATCGACGGTCATTTCGACAAAACCAAACCCTCGCTGTTGCCCCGTGTCTCGATCAGTTGCGATACTCACACGGCCCACGGCTCCGAATTCCTCAAACATGGATCGAAGCGAATTTTCGGACGCATTGAAGCTGAGATTTCCTACAAAGATATTTTTCATTTATTGTTTCCTTCTGAAATTTGCAGAACAGTGAATCGAGGCAGGATCGGACAAGGGCGATTGGACCGGACGATCGAAAGATGCCAAAAAACAAGGAACTGTCAAACTACACTCCTATAGTCGCATGGAATGGCTCACGGGCGCAATGGTGATCGAATAAACATCCCGAGAAGGGTCTATCCGGTCAAGTTTCCCCAGAAGTCAGCCGAACGTAGTGCGCTAAATTAATTCGAGCGAAATGTTTCACGTGGTATCATTACTGTTGATCCTTCCCGCTGCTGTCTAGACCCGAAAAAAGAACTATAATAATGACCTATCGCCTGGATCTGCCGACCATGGTACTTGCCTTCACAGACAACCACGAAGCTGCCATTACACTTCCAGCGGGCCATATCATTGATGTGATCGGACCCGCCGAGGATGACCGTTTCTTCATTGTCACCAGTCTCGGTGAGCAGTTCCATGTGTTCGCTTCAGATCTGGCGGATCGAGGAAAGCAGATGGAAATGGTTGCCAACGCAAACAATGTTGTTGAACCCAACGAGAAAGGATTACCACATGGCATCCTCAGCA
>JBEKBK010000347.1:0-9093 GCA_050015435.1 Bryobacteraceae bacterium | reverse complement strand
CACACGCCTGGAACCGGAAGGTCAATCGCGACAAGATCAAGATTGACTGGCGATTCAGCCGGCAGAAAGCTCGCAAGAAGTTCGGCTACGATAAGAACTCTTTCGCGCGGTCATAGACCTAGAGCCCGAAAGGAAACGCACGATATTCTCATTCAGGAATTTTCCATCCGCGGGATTACTGGCCGCGCCGGCCGTGTGTCCCCACAGCGACGGGATCGGCATGAGAGTCACGCCTGGTATGAAGGCGGCCTCATAGCGCGCGTCGCCGATCGGGAAGTAAAGATCGGTTTCCGACGGCATGTATAGAATCGGAACCTTGATCGAGCGGAGCGCACGCTCCACGTCCCCACCGAAGCCCGGGGTGGTTCCCACATCGTGCCGCTGCCAGGTTCGCGCCTGCAAAATATAATCGTTCGCATCCGCCTTGAAGCGCGTGCGGAAGCGGGCCAGCGCCTGATCGAAGGTGGTGCCCTCGGGCACGCCATTGCGCCACAAATCCCGGCGCCACCATTCCTGCGAGTACAGCCACCCCGCCCACACTATGGAAAACGCTTCCAGGCCCTTCTGCGGCGGCGCGGTATAATCGCCGCCCTGAAAAGCGATGTCGGCCGTAAGGGCGGCGATTTGCCCTTCCAGTCGAACCACTCCGTGCGGATAACATTTCGCGGTGCCCGAGGTCGCCACGATGCGATCGGCAAACGTCGGGTAGCTTACGGCCCACTGGAACGCCTGCTCGGCGCCCATGGAAAAGCCGATCAGGGCGCGAAGGTGCGTGATCTTGAGTTCCTCCGTAAGAAGCCGATGCACGGCCTCAACGTTGTCGCGGATCGTCGTCACGGGAAACCGTGGACCGTGGTACGGCTCGGGCGTGTTGCTGGGCGAGGATGAATTTCCGCTTCCAAACATTTCTGTGGTCACCAGGAAAAGCTGAGAGGTGTCGAGAGCGCGCCCGGGTCCGATGAGCCACTCGTAGCCGTGATAGTTCGCCATATAGTGCGACGGCATGAGCACCGCGTTGTCTTTGGCGGCGTTCAAATGGCCATAGGTTCCGTAGACGATTCGTGCCTGCGGTAGCGTGACGCCGCTCTCGGTCTTGAAGTTCGAGATAACGAACTCATGGCGCTCGGCGGCATCCGATGCGTTCCTTGTGGCGGTTTGCGCAAAGAGCGCTTGCGAAAGAATCAGCGGGAGAATAAGCGGCTTCATGGCTAGTAAACAGTATCGTCGAACTTAGCCCGGCTGTGCCACGATTGTCGCAACGTTACAGCCATCAAATGGATGAATACGTGCGGGCAAACAACGCGGAGGCATTCACATGAGCCAGCTTGGCACATTCTTCAGAGGCGACGATACACGGCTGGGAGTATTTTATCCCCAGCACTCTCTGTTGGCCATCTTCCCCGACATCGAGCGAGCTAGCCGCGCGAAACAGCAACTCCGAGCCGCTGGATTTTCAGACGACGAAGTGCTGGCGACATCCGGTTCTGACCTGATCAAGTTGGATGAAGAAGAATCGTCCAAAAATGGATTGCATGGCTACTTAATGAGGGAATTGTCGCGGTTTCTGGACACCGAGGCTGTATACACAGACAATGATTTAAGGTACGCGAAACGCGGCGCGGCTGTGCTGGCGGTTCATTGCCCGGACGAGCGGACGAAGAGGTCGGCATGGCGCATCATAGCGGCTGCGGATCCGCTGGCTGCCCGATACTACTCACTCAGCGGCATCGAACATTTGGCCGGCGAGACCTAGCGCGAATGCGACCTCCGCACGTCATTCGCGGCGCAGGGCGGTCACCGGGTCGATTCGCAAGGCACGCCGCGCGGCAACGGCGCAAGCGGTTAGTGCAACCAGGCCGAGCAGAACTGCGACCCCGGCAAACGTTACCGGATCTTCAGGAGAAGTTGCGAACAGAAAGCTCGAAAGAACGCGCGTGAGCGCGAACGCACCGGCCAGCCCGATCAATTGGCCCACGCCGATCATCGTAAACGCCTGACGGACAATCATGGCCAGAATGTTCGAAGGCCGCGCGCCGAGGGCCATGCGGATCCCGATTTCATTGGTGCGCTGCGAAACCGACCACGCCACCACGCCTCCGATTCCGATCACCGCCAGAATCAGCGCGAGCGCCGCGAACGCGCCGATCAACATGGTGCGCAGGCGCGGTTGCGAAACGGAGTCGGCGATCACCTCATCCATGGTCCGGACGGCGGCAACCGGCTGATCAGAATCGATGGATAGAATCTCGTGGCGTGCGGCAGCGGCGATGCTTGCCGGTCCGCGCGTGATCAGCCACATAGTGAGGAATGGGCGCTGGCGATACGGAACGTACAGCTCGTTATTGGGGCCATTGTCGCCGAGGCCGATAACTTTTACATCCGCGGCGATTCCCACGATTTCGAGCTTGATGGACTCGCGCGCATAGATCACGTGTTGGCCAATGGGATCTTGGTTCGGCCAGAAATGACGGGCCATGGTTTCATTGATGATCGCCACCATCGGCGTGTCGGCCGTATCCGCGGCAGTGAACGCGCGGCCGTTGAGAACCGGGATAGCCAAGGTTTGAAAATAGCTTGGGCTGATGCTCTTCAACCAGAATGTTGGCGCCTTGGACGAATCCAGAGCCGGACGCCCTTCGATGTTGAAGAAGTATCCGATGGAGGGTCCATTCACCGGAAGCGCATTGGAGACCGCCGCATTCTGAACCCCTGGAATCGCGGCAGCTCGATCGAGAACGCGATCATAGAAGGCGCTCTGCTGAACGCGCTGCGGATAGCGCGCAGCGGGGAGGCCGATACGCATCGTCAAAAGATTCTGTGGCTGAAATCCGGGGTTGACGCTTTCGAGCCGCAGAAAGCTGCGCATCAGCAGGCCCGCTCCGGTAAGGAGAATCATTGCCAGCGCCACTTCGGAGACGATCATGATTCCGCGCAATCGCCCGCCGCCGGCGAGGCTGCGGCTGCTCGCCTTGAGCGTCTCGTTCAAATCGATTCGGGAGGAGTGCATCGCCGGGCCAAGGCCGAACGTGATTCCGGTGAGCACCGCGACCCCCATGGTGAACAACAGCACCGTGACGTCGACGTGAATTTCACTCGCTCGCGGGAGAATTCGCGGGCCGATCCCCGCGATCAATCGCATGCTCCAGAGAGAGAAAAGCAGGCCGAGCCCGGCTCCTATCGCCGCCAGCAGAACGCTTTCGGTGAGGAACTGAACGAGCAGGCGCGACTGGCTGGCGCCAAGAGAAGCGCGGATGGCGACCTCCTTTTGCCGCGCGATGGCACGAGCCAGAAGCAGATTCGCGACATTGGCCGAAGCAATCAGCAGCACAAACGCGACGGCGCCCAATAAAACCAGAAGCGTCCGGCGAATGTTCGTGACCAGCGATTCGCGTAACGGGACCACACTCATCGCGCGGCCTACGTCACCGAGGCCCTGGTGCGATTCGTCGTACTGCCGAACCAGTGTGGAGACTTGCGCTTGCGCGCTGCGGATATCGATCCCGTCGCCCAGGCGGGCATAGTAGTAGAGGTAACTCGCGCCGCGTTGGATCTGAATCGGCGTCATCACAGGTTGTTCGTAAATCCTGGGAATCCAGACTTCGGTGTCTGGCGGAAAGTCGAATCCGGCGGGCATGATGCCGACGATCGTCGTAGGCGAGCCGTCGATCGTGACCACCTTGCCAATCGCGGCCGGATCGGACCCGAAGCGATTCTGCCAAAGCGCGCTGCCGATCACCGCTACGAAATTTCCGCCGGGACGGTCTTCGCCTTCGAGAAACGTTCGTCCGGCGGAGGGCTTGGCTCCGAAGACCTTGAAGAAATCCGCTGAGACGCGGACGCCGCGAACCTCGGCGGGTGCCGCGGGGGCAGGTCCCGTGATCTGGAATTGACCGCTGCTGGTCGCCGAAAAAGCGCTGAAATCCTGCGCATGCTCATGCATGAAGGTGAGTTTGGGATAGGACGAGGTGATGATTTGGCCCGAGGGGACGCGATCCAGAACCTGAACGATACGATCCGGTTTTTCGTAAGGCAGGGGCCGCAGCAGGACGGAGTTGACCACGCTGAAAATGGTCGTGTTGGCGCCGATCCCCAGCGCGAGCGTCACCAGCGCAAGCGCTGTAAATCGGGGTGACTTGAGAAGAATCCTGATCCCGAAGCGCACGTCCTGCCACATGGACTCAGGATAATTCATCACGCCCGCGCGCGAGAATCGCGCTGGCCGCAACCCAGGGCGTGACATTCGCCACGGTTCGGAACATATCCGGGATAGAATCGACCGCCATTAGAATTGCCATACCCGCAACGGGCACGCCAACTGAAGCCAGAGCCGGCGCCATCACCAGGATGGACCCGCCTGGCACTCCGGGGATTGTAAGACTCGTCGCAATGCTGCTAAGGGCCAGTGTCGCGAGGTGCCCGGAATCCAGCGAAATGCCGCTGACTTTCGCCAGGAATAAGACGCCTACCACTTGCTGCATCGCTCCTCCCACACGAAACACTGATGCGGCCAACGGCAGGAAGAAGTTGCAGCTTTGCTCGGAGAGTCCAAGCTCTCTAGCCCCCGTATAGGCCACCGGCAGAGAAGCCATCGAGGAGCGTGATGTGAACGCCACCACCTGCGATGGCGACGCGGCTCTCGAAAAGCGCAGGAGAGAGACTCGGCCAAAGATCAGCACCGCTGGATAAAGGATCAGAGCCAGGAAAAGCATAAGAATCGCCGACATGGTGACGACGTAATACGCGAGCGTCCCGACCGCTCCAATCCCCGTGCGCGCAGCCAGCGGCACGGCGAGCGCGAAGACCCCGATAGGCGCCAGACTAACGATGAACTTCAGCAGCGCAACGAAGGCATCGCAGATTCCTTGCAGAAGTCCTACGACTCGGGCGCGCCGTTCCTCTTCCACTTGCGTGAGAGCGAGGCCGAAAGCGATCGAGAAGATCACCAGTGGCAGCAGGGAACCGTCCGCCAATGCGGCCACGATGTTCGATGGCACCAGATCTACGAACCACTTCGCGAGACTCAAATTGGGCGCGGCCGAATGGCGCTCAAACCGGGCGGCCAGACTGGCATCGGCATTCAATTTAGAAAAGAGGAACATTGCCAGTGCGCCCGAGAACAGGACTGCCGCCGCCAGGCTGATGAACATCAATACCAGTGCGCGGGCGCCTAAGCTTCGAATTTGACTCCCGCCACCGGCGGAAGCGACGCCCACGATAAGGCCGGACATCACCATGGGAATTACCGCGACGCGAATCGTGTTGATGTACATCGTTCCAATGGGCTCGAGAAACGCCGGAACCCGCATCCACTGTGAAGGAAGGTGGGAAACCGCGACACCCACCAGCAGCCCTAGCAACAGCGACAGCAGGACGCGGAGCGTGAATCTCATGACTGCCAGTTAGGGTAGCGCACCCAACATCTGACACCCCACGGCGGCTACCCGTCAAGATATAATCCTTGCGTGAAACTCTTCCGTGTTTGTGCGACCATCCTGCTCTGTGGCGGCTCTCTCTCCGCAGCATCGAAGGACTTGCAGATCTATTTTGTGGATGTCGAGGGGGGCGCGGCCACCCTGATCGTGACGCCTTCGGGCGAATCCATGCTGGTGGATACCGGTAATCCGGGTAATGACGACCGCGACCCGAAGCGAATCTATGCGGCGATCCAGGATGCCGGCCTCACTAAGATCGATTATCTTTGGACCACCCATTACGATGGCGATCACGTCGGCGGCGCACCCGCTCTGGCCAAGATGATTCCGATCGGGAAGTATTTCGATCACGGCGATTCGATTCAAGCCGGAACGCCTGGAGGTAAGCGGCTGTGGGACGGTTATCTGTCGATCGCGACCGGCAAACGCACCAGCCTGAAGCCGGGCGATACGGTTCCGCTAAAGGGCGTGAAGGTGGAAGCGGTCTCGTCCAACGGGCAGGTGCTGGCGAAACCGATCAACGGCGGCAAACCCAACCCGCTTTGCAAAGATGCGGAGCAGAAAGAGCCCGACACCACCGAGAACAATCTCAGCCTGGGGTTTTTGCTCACGTTCGGAAAATTCAAGTTTCTTGATTTGGGCGATCTGACCTGGTCCAAGGAAATGGAACTGGCATGTCCCGTGAATAAACTCGGTGAGGTTACTCTGTATCAGGCGACCCACCATGGCTTCTTTGCCGATCGCTCTGGAGCGCCGGCGCACCTGTTTGCGATCCGGCCACAGGTGGTGATCGTGAATAATGGTCCCGCCAAGGGATTAACGACGCCGGCTATCTATGAACGGATCACGAAAATTCCGGGCATCGAAGGGATCTGGCAGGGGCATCTCACCTTGGCGAATGACGCGCAGCATAACACCGATCCGAATATGATTGCGAATCTGGAGCCGACGGTGGAGTGCAAAGGTCATTGGCTGAAGGTTACGGTGGAACCGGGCGGAAAATTCACGGTGACGAACAGCCGGAACAACTTCAGCAAGACGTATATGGCCCACTGAACGCGTGCTGGAGGAAGGGATTCGGCTCTTCAACGACGGCAACTTCTTTGAGTGCCACGAAGTCCTGGAAGAAATCTGGACGGGGGAGCGTGGGCCGCGAAGGTTGTTTCTTCAGGCGGTGATCCATATTGCCGTCGGTCTGTATCATTGTCAGCGCGGCAATCCTACCGGGGCGCGCGGACAACTCGGCAAGGCGCTTCGCAAACTCGTTCCTTATCTCCCTTCTTATGAAGGCATCGACACGCGACGTCTACACGCAGATGCGCTGGCGATCGCCGAGTTAATTGAAGCGGGTTCGCCCGTCCTGAAATATCCGCAAATCCATCGTGACCCGATTCGCATCTAAAGGCGTATGAATCTGGAACTGGAAGGCAAGAGCGCGCTGGTAACAGGATCCACTGCCGGAATCGGGCTGGCCATTGCGACCGCGCTGGCGAAGGAAGGCGCGGAGGTAATTGTAAACGGCCGCACGCAGGAGCGGGTCGATAAAGCGGTCCGGGCGAGCGGCGCCGCTCACGGGATCGCCGCAGACCTCGGCACGGAAGTTGGAACACGCTCGGCTATCGAGCGCTTCCCGGCCGTCGACATCCTGGTGAACAATCTGGGTATCTTCGAGACGAAGCCTTTCGAGCAAATCCCTGACGAGGATTGGAAGCGCTTCTTCGAGGTGAATGTCCTGAGTGGAGTCCGCTTGAGCCGCCATTACATCGGTCCGATGAAGCAAAAGAACTGGGGGCGGATCATCTTCATCTCGAGCGAGTCAGGGTTGCAGATCCCGGCTGAGATGATTCACTACGGCATGACTAAGACCGCCCAGCTCGCCATTTCCCGGGGGCTAGCCGAGACCACCGCTGGGACTGCCGTAACGGTGAACGCCGTTCTACCGGGCCCCACGGCGTCCGAGGGCGCCGTCACATTTGTCGATAAGCTTGCTTCTCAACGAGGAATCGACCGCCACGCATTGGAGCGGGAGTTTTTCCAGACTGCCCGCCCCAGTTCTCTGCTGCAGCGGTTCGCGACTCCAGGGGAAGTTGCGTCTGTCGTCGCGTTTGTATGTAGCCCACTGGCTTCCGCGATTAACGGGGCATCCGTGCGCGCCGATGGCGGGGTGATACGGTCGATCGCCTGATCATAGCGGCAGCTCGCTATATTGAGCGCCGGCCGGGGTAATCATCGTGCAATAGAGTGGGTGCTCGAAATCGTGATAGGCATACATCTGGTCGTTCCAGGCGGACTGGTGAATACGCGTATGCCGCAGCAGGTGAATCGGGCAGAGCTTCCTGGTGCTGTGCGCTTCGTTGAACTCACGAATCGCACACAATTCGCCCACCCAATGGTTATAGAGCGCGCGCTCAGGCCAAACGACGTCGTCAAAATAACAATAAACACGCGGCAGCGAGTTTTCGCTCTCGCGCTCCAATAGGCTAAAAGCGCGCTTCGTCGAACTGTAGTAATCGAGATCGAACGCTATAAAGCCAATCCTGGCCTTCGGGGTCCACGAAGCCAGAGTGCTACTGAGATCGCCGAGAATGAGGTCCGTACCCGCTTTAAGGCGGGCCTTCAGTTTCGCGACGTCCATCGTGTAAAAGCCTTTCTCCCAGACGTGCGGCAAATCACGATAGTCGTCGGGGGCGGGCATGCCGCCACCGCAGTCGAAACCACATACATGAATCTGAATGCCGAGCTCGCTCGCTACGGCAGCGGCGATGTCTTCCAGGGCGATTAAGCCGTTACCGCCGGCAACCCCGAACTCGATCACCTGAATCGCGCTGAGGCCGAGTCTTTTTGCAAGGTCCGCTGCCGAATAAACGCCATAGGCGTAGTGCGGCCGGCCGAAGACGTCATAGCGGACCCGCGTTGCCACAGAGCCGAGCGGAAATTGCCGCCACAAGCTACGGAAACCGGGAATTTTGGTAAGGCGGCGAAGCAGTCGCTCGGGGATCATCTTGCATAGTGTCCCACGAGCGGGCGTTATGCCGGCCTACAGGGCAGCTACCATTTAATCCCGAACGTCACGGGGATAAACGAGGTTACGGGACGCGTATACATCTGGTTGTAGCGAGCCTCCGCGAAGAACTTCGCGCGGCTGTTTCCGAAGCGCATGCTGACGCCGCCGCCACCGTTTACACCGAGCTTAGTAGTAGAGAACGACGTAGCGAATGGACCAAAACCGGGGAACGACCCGGCGGCTGGAGTACCGAAGCCCATGTACTGGTGGTATGGTAGACACCCGGCCCGCCCGTCAAATAAAAGTCGAATCTTCCGTGGGGATTCAACCGGATAACCGGGTCTCCCGTGAACGCCCAAATATGAGTGTCCCCGGAGGGATACCCAAGATAGCTTAGGGTTCCGCTATTAACGCCCATTGAATTGAACATGAACTCGCCATTTAGTCCAAGATGAGAATGAAAGAAATTCAGTCCAGCGCCCGTGGATATATTCCAGCCGTTATCAAATTCGCTGCCTGTGTGGTACGCCGGTGTTGTAAAAGTTGACTTATGCACAGCGGTTGAACCGCATCGCCCCGCCTGACTGAGAACCCCATTTGGGGACCCCGAAAAACCTGCGATAAAACAGAAGAGCCGCGAAGGGCGAACTTCGCGAG
>JBEKBK010000346.1:0-9148 GCA_050015435.1 Bryobacteraceae bacterium | reverse complement strand
GGTGAGGCGAATATTCTGATGACACGATACGAGGGCTTCACGATCCGGAAATCGCGCGGCTGCGTTGTGCAGGACTTGGTGTGTGGTGTGAGTGGTAAGGTCGAGCGGACGCCCTTTGGCATAGCTTTCCATCGGAGCGATTCTATCACCCCGATCAACGACAACGAAGCGCGAACGGACCTAACGGCGGGGAGGACGCCCGCCGCCACCTTCGCGCGAGGTCATGGGCCGGGCCTCATTCACGACTACGGTGCGGCCCATCAAATCCTTGCCGTGGCAGCCGTCCACGGCGCGCTGTGCCGCTGAGTCGTCGCTAATCTCCACGAAACCAAAACCGCGAGCTTGTCCTGTAAAACGGTCACGCATGACGGTTACTGAATCGACCGTTACGCCATGATCGGCAAAGAAGTTTTGCACGTCCGTTTCGTTCGCCGAATACGGGAGGTTCCCCACAAAAAGCTTCTTCACTTCACCCTCCTAACTGTGACTGGAGACAGGCAGACAAACGGCGGGCATGCCGAGCAGGGTGGACAAGCGAGCGGACCGAGTCAGACTGAGCACTCCAATACGGCCGTAGTATGCCATGTAAAGCCGCATTGAGTCAAAAGGAAAAACGCCCCGGAGTCGCGCGGGCTTGACGTTTATGCTATACTTAGCTTTCATGTTTGTCCGGCCCTCCAGCTCGTTTCGATTCTGGTGGTATTTTACCCCCTGAACCGCTGCGGGTGGAGTTGGCTGGTATCACGATTTTAGACAACCCACTCGAAAGAGTGGGTTTTTTGCTTTTTAGGGAGTCCGCTGATGATCATTTCTATGAAACTGCATGCCAGTAGGGAAGAAGTCGACAACGTTCGGGCCCGCATCGAAGACTTCGGTTATAAGGTGCACTCCATCGCCGGTGAGGAGCGAATCGTGATCGGCGTCGTGGGCGTCGGGGACGTGACCGTGTGCCTGGAATCGCTGGAGGCGATGCCCGGCGTGGAAAAAGCAGTGCGGATCTCCGCACCCTACAAATTCGTCAGCCGCGAATTTCAGCCCCATAAGACGGAAATCAAGGTGTGCGGCACCACGATCGGCGGCTCCGAATTCGTGGTCATGGCTGGACCATGCTCCGTGGAAAGCGAACGCCAGATTCTCGAATCGGCCGAGATCGTGGCTCGAGCCGGGGCAAAGTTCCTGCGGGGCGGCGCTTTCAAGCCGCGCACCTCGCCCTACGATTTTCAAGGGCTGGAAATCGAGGGGCTAAAGCTGCTCGACAAGGCGCGGCACGCCACGGGGCTCGGAATTATCACGGAAGTCATGAGCGATCGCGACGTGGATCTGGTGGCGGAATACGCCGATATCCTGCAGATCGGAGCGCGGAACATGCAGAACTTCGCTTTGCTCAAAACGCTCGGCAAATGTTCCCGGCCGGTGTTGCTGAAGCGCGGCCTGAGCTCGACTGTGAAGGAACTGTTGATGTCGGCAGAATACGTCGTGGCGCACGGCAATCCGCAGGTCATGTTGTGTGAACGCGGCATCCGTACCTTTGAGACCGTGACGCGGAATACCTGTGATATCGCGGCGATCGCGGCCCTGAACGAGCTAACGCACCTGCCGATAATTCTGGATCCAAGTCACGCCACCGGCAAACGGAGCCTGGTGCCGCCGCTTGCACGCGCCGGCGTGGCAATTGGCGCGGATGGCCTCCTCGTGGAAATGCACCCGCACCCGGAAAAGGCCATGAGTGACGGTGCACAATCACTCGATCCGAGGCAGTTTGCCGCCATGATGCATGACCTGGAGCCTTACATCGACTTGTGGAAGCGCGCACGCAGCGAGTCGCTGGTGACCGCCTAACGCAGATGTTGTAACTTCGTAGAGTGCGATACCGGTTCCAGCCCTGGCAGCTCGCGCTGCTCGTCATCCTGATGTGCGCGGCGGTGCTGATTCTTACCGAACGCCACTACGCTTCGCGGACGATCAACGAAGCGGATCTCGTTCAGTATTTGCCGCCGGACCAGGCGGTTCATGTGTACATCGACGTGAACGCTCTGCGCGGCGGCGGCTTGCTTGATCTTCTGGCGGGATCGAAGGCGGCCGAGGAGCCCGATTATCGAAGATTCGTGGAACAGACCGGTTTCGATTACCGCACCGATCTGGAGGCAGTGGCCGCCGCGTTCGTACACGACGATACGTATCTGGTGGTTCGGGGGCACTTCGAATGGAAGCGCCTGAACGACTATGCGCGCGCCCAGGGAGGCTCTTGCCGCAACGTCGCCTGTACCATGCCGGCCAATACGCCTGGCCGCCACATTTCGTTCTACCCGATTCAGTCCGGCATTCTGGCGCTCGCGGTATCGAAGGAAGAGCGCGGGATCGACATGATCGGCCCCAGGCAATGGAAGAAGCCTCCCACGCTTCCGGCCGAGCCGGTGTGGGTTTCAGTTCCGTCTTACATGTTCACCGACGTATCGAATCTCCCAGCGGGGACACACGCGTTTATGACGCCTCTCGCACAAGCGCAGGGTGTGACGTTTGCGGTCGGACCTCAAGGTCAGGGTTTTCAAGTACGCGTGGACGTGGAATGCGCCTCACCCGAGTCTGGAGCGGCACTGGCGGCGCAACTGACGTCGACCACCGATTTGTTGCGGAAAATGATCGAGCGTGAGCACATGACGGCTAATCCGCGCGATTTTAGCGGGGTGCTAACGGCTGGGAAATTTCAGCAAGAGGGATCGCGCGTGGTGGGTACCTGGCCCATCGAAAGAGGCTTCTTCGAAGATTTGGCTAAGGCTCAGTAGTGGACGCGCAGGGTCAGGACCAGTTTCGAGTTAACCGATGGATTCGGATCTTCGACCGTGCCTGAAGAGTTCTCGCTGGAGCTCGATAGCCCCGGCGCCGCATCCGAGGCTGGCTGCCCGGAAAGAGTGATCACCAATTCCTGAGTGCCTGCCGGAATAGGCACGCGATTCACCGAATCGATGTCCACGCGCCCGGTACCAGTCGACGGGAAAATCACCTGCGTTCCAGCGGGAGAATTGGCCGCGACGCGCAGGTACCCGACGGTCGCCGACTTGATCATCAAGGTGCCCCCGGTTTCCACCTCGTAATCGAATGCGAAGCGCGGCGCCCTCATCAGAGCGGCTTTGAAGGACGCTGCGGCGGCGCGAGGCGCGACAACTCCACCAACCGCGGCGGCGCTTTGGCTCCCTGTCGAGACGAACTGGCTCGGGGCCGGAGCCGCCAACTGACCTACCGGTTTCGCTGCCTCATCCCTTTCGTCCTTTTCCTCCTTGGGGACCTTCTTTCGGCTGGGGGCCTGCTTTTCAGGAGTCTGGGGCGCTAGCATCTTTGGACTTGCAGCTGGGACCGGAGCCGGGGCCTCAGGCGGAACCTGCCGAGCGTCCGACATGATCCGAGCTATCTTCACCGGCGGCTTCACTGGCGGACGCAATCCGTTTCTACCCGCAAGGATCGCAATCAACACGCTTGTCGCTATCAATGCAGCGGTAGCCCATCGCCAGCCGTGCGCCTTTGCGCCCGGCCCGGGTTCCGGCTCGGGTCTACTCAAAGCCGCGATCAGCCGCTGCTTCGCGCCGGGTTCTTCGAGCAGTTGCTTGAACGAGTGTTCGCGCGCCAGTTCGTCAAACAGTTCCTGGTCTTCGAGTGCGGCCTCGTACAACGCGTTGCGCTCGGCTTCCGTAAGCGAGCCTGTGGCATAGCTGCCGATGAGTCTGCGAATGTCGTCGCCCGTCATTTATCTTCTTCCATACGCTCCAGGAGCTGCTTCCGGCAACGAAAATCCCAGGTATAGAGGGTATTGATCGCCGGGACCTTAAGCCGCTTCTGGATTTCGGGGAACGTATAGCCTTCCAGCTTCAATCGAAACAAATCCCGGCATCGCTCTCCCAACTCGAGCATCGCGGCTTCCAGCCGTTCCAGGCGTTCGCGCCGCATGGTTTGCTCGAACGGATCCGGGCCGCTCCCTGCCAAGGGTAAATCGTCCACCGAGACCTGCGTGTGCTCTCCCCGGCGGACGATCTTGCGCCTTGCTCCAAGCATCTTGAAGCGCGCAATCTCAAGCGACAGCGGCAGCAAATCCTCGATCCGTTCCAACGCCCCGTATTTTTCATGCAGCACCAGCAGGACCTCTTGCGCCAGATCGTCCGCTGAATCCCCTGATAACTTGGATGCCGCGAACCGGAAAATCCTTTCCCGCAGTCGCGCGAGTATCTGGTCTCGTTGCACGCCGATCTCTCTATTATCCGCGAGACGCGCCCTAGCCCGGTCTGGCACAATATAAACCGTGCAGATTCGCGTCCTCGCGTTCGTTCTCGCCGGGGGGAAGGGTACCCGGTTGTATCCGCTCACCAAGGAGCGCGCCAAGCCGGCGGTCCCCTTCGGCGGGCGCTATCGAATCGTCGATTTCGTCCTCAGCAACCTGATAAACTCCGGGATCTACTCGACCTACGTATTGATCCAATTCAAGAGCCAGAGCCTGCTGCAGCACCTGCGCGACGGCTGGGAGGCGAGTGGACTGCTGAAGCAGCATTTCATCATTCCCGTGCCGGCCCAAATGCGCTCGCCGGGCGAAGACTGGTATCGCGGCACGGCTGACGCCATATATCAGAACATCAATCTGATCGAGCAGGCCGACCCGCACTTCGTGGTGATCTTTGGCGCCGATCACATCTACCGCATGAACATCCGAGAGATGATCGAGTACCATATGCACAAGCGCGCGCAAGCGACCATCGCCTCCATCCCAGTGCGCCGGGAACTCGCCGCCGAATTCGGCGTCATCGAGACGGCGGCGGACAGTAGCGTGCTCGCCTTCCACGAGAAACGGGCCGACGCGCCGACCATTCCGGCGGACCCGGGTCGGGTGTGCGCCTCCATGGGGAACTATATTTTTTCGACAAACCTGCTGCTACGCGAACTGTACGCGGACGCTCAGAACGAGGCGAGTTCGCACGATTTCGGGCGCGACATTCTGCCGTCGCTAGTCGGCCGGACCGAGATGTTTGCCTACGATTTTCAGACCAACCGGATCCCCGGCGATCCGCCCACGCAGGAACCGTATTGGCGGGATGTGGGGACTATCGATTCCTACTACGACGCCAACATGGATTTGCGGGCGGTGACGCCGGCGCTGAATCTCTACAATCGCCAGTGGCCGCTCCGCACGGCGACCTATTCCGACGCCCCGGCCAAGTTCATCTTCGACGATAAGGGACGGCGCGGGCAGGCAATCGATTCGGTGGTCGCGGGGAGCACGATTCTTTCCGGAGGCATGGTGCGCAATTCGGTGCTGGGACGCGGCGTGCGGGTGCATTCGGCGGCGCTGGTGGAGGACTCGATCGTTTTCGACAACTGCGATATTGGACGCCGTGCGCGCGTGCGGCGGGCGATTCTCGACAAAAACGTGCGGGTCCCGGAAGATGCGACGATCGGTTACGATCTGGAACACGACCGCCTGCTGTATCACGTCACCGAAAGCGGGATCGTGGTGATCGAGGGGCACCGCTCGACAGTCGAGATCGCGTCGATGCTTGTGTGAGCGGGGCCGCCCGTATACAATGTAGAGGTCGGCTCGCATTTCTCCCCGCCGGCGAGGCGCACACTCCCCCAAAATCGTGCGCGGTAAAGGGGCGCGTAGCTCAACTGGCAGAGCAACTGACTCTTAATCAGTAGGTTGTAGGTTCGATTCCTACCGCGCTCACCAAACACAATAAAGGACTTATACTCCGCATTCGGCGGCAGTGTGTGGTCCTTTTTAGCTTTCCTTTTAGGTCCAGAATAAATTTAAGCTGGCTTCGTCCCGTGGGCGAACAACGTGTCCCTTTACCCAACCCCGTCAGTTCCGACGAGCCAACACGCCAGTTACTTCGAAAACGTCGAGATTGGCTACTAAGAACCGCGAGTACAATTGATTGTCGTGGCGAGGACTCCGTATAACTGGAAGCGCTTTTGGTGCCACCCCGCGGGACATGTCAACCTCTCAGATAACGGCTTCCTGGTTGATCCCGATGGCGAATACGGCCGCGCTCTCAACCCTGATGTTCGATCCTGGGACCGAATCTCAGCAAGCTCATGCTTGATTCTGCTGGGAGAGCCCGGTATTGGTAAATCTACCGCACTGAGGGACGAATACGATCGCAGCATTGCAAAAAGCGCCTCCACGGGTGATCAAGTCGTCTGGGTGGACTTACGCAGCTATCAAACTGACCAACGGCTGCATGATAGCGTCTTCGCGTCCCCCGCTGTCAGATCGTGGGTAGTTGGATCGAACCAACTTCAGCTATTCATCGATAGCATGGACGAAGCGCTCATACGAATTGATAACATCGGGCCCGTACTCCTGACTGAATTGAAGGAATTGCCGATTTCGCGTCTGAACGTTCGCATCGCATGCCGAACGGCGGACTGGCCCCGCAGCCTCGAGGCTGAACTCGCGGAAGTGTGGGGGAGGGATAAGGTCGGGATGTACGAGCTTGTGCCCCTTCGCCGGACGGACGTAGACGTTGCAGTACGGGAAAACACATTAGATCCTAACAGCTTTATTTCTGAGGTTATCCGATGCAATGCGGTGCCTTTGGCGATCAAGCCCGTGACGCTAGGCTTTCTCCTTAATACCTTTAAACGGTACGGAAGTTTCCCTTCAACCCAAGTCGAGCTTTATGATCAGGGATGTCGGCTCCTATGCGAAGATCCCCGGGACCACCTCCGGCCGGCAAAGCCAGCCTCTGAATACACGGCTGCGCAAAAGGCTGCCGTCGCATCGCGAATCGCCGTAACGACAATTCTGTGCAACCGCAATGCCGTCTGGACAGACGTCGATCGAGGAGACGTTCCAGAGGAGGATATACCCGTGTCCGACTTGATCGGCGGGAAGGCGGCTTGGCAGAATGAAAAGATCGAGGTCGGAGCGGATTCAATCCGGCAGAGCCTCAACACCGGCCTATTCTCTTCACGTGGACCCTCACACTTGGGCTGGGCGCACCAGACGTATGCTGAGTTTCTGGCTGCCCGTTTCCTTACCGCTGGCGGCCTTACACCGGATCGGGTCATGTGTCTGATTCTCCACGAAGACGGCAAAGTCGTTCCCCAGCTCCATGAACTTGCGGCTTGGCTTGCCACGATGGTGCCAGACCTGTTTCGCCGATTAATGAAGGCAGACGCCGAATTTCTCCTCAGCAGCGATGCGGCGACCACGGATTTTAGAGACCGGCAGGATCTCGTCGAGAATCTTCTCGCACTGTTTGACCAGGGGGAACTGCTTGATTTCGATTGGGATCTTCTACGCCGATACCGGAAGCTCCGTCATCCGAACCTCACTCAACAACTCCAACCATTCATCCGAGACAAGACAAAAGGGACCGTTGTTCGACGCGTGGCGATTCACATCGGGGAAGCGTGCGAAGTGCAATCTCTCCAGGAGCTCTTGGTCCAAGTCAGCCTCGACACCTCGGATAACTACGAAGTGCGCGTCGCAGCGGCCTTCGCCATTTTTCGGCTAGGCGATAAGGCGGCCAAACGGGCGATGCGCCCTCTAGCGCTAGGGACGGCCGGGCCGGACCCTCACGACGATCTGAAAGGATGTGGCCTTGAATGCACGTGGCCGGAGTCTCTAAGCGCTGCGGAGTTGTTTAAAGCGTTAATTCCCGAAAAAGACAATCATCGGATCGGCCGATACAGAAATTTTCTCAAGCCAGAGATCGCCGCGCAGGTAAGCCCGTCGGACCTACCCACCGCCCTTACCTGGGCTGCCGAACGAGGCGGGCCACCGGACCCCCTGAATCCGTTAACCGAAATAGCAGATGCAATCGCGGCAAGAGCTCTTGATTACGTGGACAAGCCGGAAGTATGCGGTGCGCTAGCGCACACATTACGCGCTTGGACCGCCCGCGCGTTCGATACGAGTCGCTCGGAAGAATCTCTGTTTTGCGCAAAGCTCGCCCAGAATGAGGAGAGACGGCGACAATTGCTCATCGCGCTATTGCCACTTGTAGCAGACGCAACGTTTGAGCTTCTGCACATGTACCGAGGCACTCTCGTTACGAGGCAGGATTTCTTCTGGATTCTTCATCTCCTCCGCAGTGTCAGGTCGCCGGGCGAGCAACGTACTATCGTTGAAATCGTTAGACACATGTATGACTACCGCGACGTCAGCCAGACCGATGCGCTTCTGGAGACGTGCCGGGAAAACGAATTGCTCGCGCGCGAGTTTTCCTGGCTGATCAATCCGGTGATACTCGGCTCGCCCGAAGCAGCGGAAATGAAAGCGGCTTGGAGCAGATTGAACGATTTGAGTTCCCGGCCAGAATATCCCTTGTTGGATCCCTCTCCGGACCAACGTATAGCCGCCCTGTTGGAGAAGTTTGCGGACGGCGACCTCACCGCCTTCTGGCTGCTGAATCGCGACCTCACGCTTAACCCAGATAGCACACGCTACGGCGATGAACACGAACCAGATCTCACGGCCCTCCCGGGTTGGCAACGTGCGGACGACATCACCAGAGACAGAATCAAAGAGGCCGCTAGGCGCTATCTGATAACGTGCGAACCTCCTGAGCCCGCCACGTGGACTAAGACAAACACGTTTCCATTCGCCGTCCTATCGGGGTACAGAGCCTTGTTCCTCCTTCTGGGAACCCAAGGAAACTACATTGACGGTCTGCCAAAAGCATGCTGGATGCGATGGGCACCCATAACGCTTGCGTATCCGTTCACTGGCGAGTCCGCGAGTGCCCCGCGTCACCAATGCCTCACGAGGCTCGCCTACGAGCATGCGCCCACCGAAGTTCTTAACGCACTTAATTCCCTCATCGAAAAGGATAACGAACAGCAACACGGAATGCTGTTTGCGTTGCAACGAGCTGATCCGATTTGGGACGGTAGGATTGCCGCCGCGCTTCTCACGAAGCTGAATGATTCGGCACTAAAGCCTTCAATCCTCGGTACGATTTTGGCCGAACTCTTGAAGCACAAGAGCTCCGAAGCACAAGCGATCGCTAAGGGCATCGTCAGCGGCCCGATTCCGCCCGAAGGGGAGCAGCGCACGCGAGCGATTCAGGCGGCGCAGGTCCTAATCCGTAACACGGATGACGCTGGATGGGACGTTGTTTGGCCTGCCGTTCGCAGCGACACCAGTTTCGGTGTCGAC
>JBEKBK010000345.1:0-9184 GCA_050015435.1 Bryobacteraceae bacterium | reverse complement strand
GGCCAGAATGATTGAGAAAGTGTAAACGGTCGCCCCGAGCATCAGGGCCAACAGTCGGGTCCAGACCACTTCAGCGCCCAAAGCACAGAGGCCGGAGATCGCGATGGTGAGATAAATAGGCCAAGCTCGCGGTGCGTCATTGGCCGGTGCAGGCTCAGCGGACTCGCTCGAAACTAGTCCCGCCAACCCAAGGCCTGCCAGGGCGACGGCTACGTTGATCGCTGCGGCCACGTAAGTCGCAACCGCCATGTCATAGACCCTAAGCAGATAGAAGCCCGCCAGAAGACAGCCGAACACGGCTCCGGCAATGTTGCCGCCGTAAAAGAACCCCAACCAGGAGACACCTTCCGGACTTGCCTCCAGACGGCGCGCCATGGCGGGCAAAGATGCGCCCATAAGCAGCGTGGGCGGGACCAAGCATACCGCGGCGATGAGGCCTCGGAGAAACATGGCCGGCAATCCGTGACCGATGCTGGCAATGTAGAACCGGTCTACCAACGGGACTCCGAAGAGCGCGGCAATCCCGAAAATCCCGATTCCCAATTCGAGGAACGCGTAGACGCGAAGAGGATTCTGCCGCAGCGAGACGAGCCGCGGGAGGAGCAGGCTTCCTAGACACATCCCGCCCATATAGGTTCCGAGTAGGATCCCTAGCGAAACGGCCGAGGATCCGATCACCAGTTGCAGGAGCTGGAACCAGACCACCTCATAGATCAAGGCCGCGCAGCCGCTGCCGAAGAACAGGAGTGTGAGTAGGGGAAGGTAGCGATTCGTTGGTTGCGGCATTTACGGCCTGAAAGGTCGAATGATACCGCAACCCTCGACGCGTTTGCCTAATTTTGGCGCGTCTCGATACTGGCGATAGCGGCCTGCGCCGCGCGCGCTAAATTGATCGGAGGCATCAGACCGAATCCGCGGCCGCGCTGAGACAGGTTATCCGGGTTCTCCGTGGCGATTTTCTTAAGGTCCGCAAGGTCGGATTTATCGCCGAACGAGCCGATCGCCCGCATGGCGTACAGCTTGTCCGGAACCTGACCGCTCGATAGCAATTCTCTCGCGACGCTCAGCGACGCTACCGGATCGAGCTGAGAGATGCGCTCTAACGCCATATCGCCCGTCATGCCGCCCCGTTTTGCCAGCGCTACCAGGTATGGAACCACCGAAGCGTTCTCGTATTGGCTCAGCCCCGCGAGCGCGTTCGTGGCGACCAGAGCGTTTTCTTCGTTCGCCGCGCGGCTCAGGACCTCGAGCAGTTCGGGTTTCCGGAATGAGCCGAGCTCTCGCGCAGCGGTCGCCCGGACTTGCTCATTCTGGCTCGAAGTAAGCGCCTGATCGAGCGGTTCGATTGCGCCCGCGATACGGAGATTCGTGGCCGCGCACGACAATAGATCGGGATCCTCCAGAGCGCGGGCCATCGCGCGGAGGACATCTTCATCCGTGTTGCCGCGCAACTCGAAGCACGCGTTCACGCGCCGGGTCGGGCTGAGCTTGTGGTCGAACATCTGTTCCGTCGCTGCGGTCGCGAGAATCGACATGAAGCAAAACATCAAGATTTTCATTGTGAATCCCTTTCTAAAGACTTGAGCGGCACAACGGAGCCTGTCGCTTCCGAATCGCCGACCGTTTCTGCCTTGAGAGCAGGGCGCTCCGGCCCTGTGCCGCTCTTTAGAGCCTTCGAAATCGCTTCGGCGTGCTGATGAAACATCGGTTCCGGCGTTTTGAGCACCAGCGCCTTCTGCATATAGTCCTGCGCTTCCGAATAGCGGCCATTCTTGTAGAGCGTCCAGGCCAGCGCATCATAACTGTACACGTCGCGCCGGAATTCGAGCTCGCCCTGAGCCAGTTGGAGGGCCCGGTCAAGCCTGACGTTATGATCGGCAAACGCGAACACGAGGTTGCGATTCGCCTTTTCTCCGGTCGCTTGAGAGATTCGATCGAGCGTCTCCAGCAACCCCATCTGCTTCTTGGCTTGGGCCGGCTGTCCGTCCTTTTCATACAAGTCGTACAGGGCAGCCGCATAGTCGGGCATGGGCGTGATTTCCTGCGCCCTCAGGTAGTTCTCGATCGCTCCTTTAACGTCGCCGGACTCGGCCAGCACCTTCCCCACGCCCGCATATGCCGGATGGTAATTCTTGAAAGTCCGCAGGGCCTCCGTGAAGGTTTGTTTGGCCATGGCGCGGTCACCGGTCTTGAAATAAATGTTTCCAAGGTCGACCATGCACCAGGCTATATTCTCGGGCGACGAGCTGCCCGATTGGATGGCCCGCTTCATGATCTCGATTGCGCCCGGAACGTCACCGTACAAGAAGTGAAAATGAGCTGCACGATTGTAGCTGGCCAGGTCGGGACGCAGCGCGACCATCTTCTGGTACGCTTCGGCGGCATTTTCGTAACTCCCCATCTCGATGTAGGCGTCCCCGAGCGTGCCCCAGTTCCAGGGATCCGCCGCGTCGATCTTGATTAACCGGCGCGAGGACTCAACGGCCTGGGCGAACAAGTGCCGTTCCAGCTCGGTTTCCGTCATCAAGCGCAATGCTTCGTAATTCGAGCTGTCCTCCGACAGAACGGTGTTCAGAATAGAGACGGCCCGATCCAGGTACGAATAGTCCGTGGTCTCGCGTGTCTTTTGAACGTAAGCGCCTGCGAGCAGAACGCGATAGTGCAAGTCGTCAGATTTTGTGTTTGCCAGAACGCTGTACATGGCGATCCGATCGTCGGTCTTGAGCATGGCAACGTGTTCCGCGAGCGATCGATCCGCCAGTGCGCCTACGATGCGATCGGATGAAGATTGCCCCCAAACAGCGGCGCTGCAAGAAAGAAGAATCCAAGCACTAAGTTTCATAGTTTTTTCTAGTTTTGGGCCGGACCCGTTTGGAAACAAATCCGGCCCCGAAATGAGCTACTGGCCGGTTACCATTCCGTTCCCATTGGTTCCATCCTCCTGGCTATGGAGATAGCCCGCGTGAGGCGGAGCGTGGAATGGGAAGTAATCGAGCGTCGGGACGTCGTTCGAATTGACCCCGTCACCGAGCGGCGGTGCGTTCGTAAATCCAGGCACCAGAATCCCTGCCAGCGCGCGGAAGCCGATGTCGACAACGTCGTCATTCGGGCGTCGTCCGCCGAAGGGCCAACCCGCATTGTCACCCTCCAGCGGACCCAGGCGCATCTGCTGCGCGAGAGGTGTGGGGGCGATGGTCAGATCGATACGCGTGATATCCGGAACGTATACCCCAAGCAAATCCGTGCGCGGCGCGGGCGGGACCTTGAGCCCGAAAACGCCGTTAAGGATGCCGGTCGCGAAAAACGGGTTCCCGATGAACTGCGCGAACTGTGAATCGTTAGCGGGCTGACTACGATTCCAGTAGTCCTTCATCGGAAGCGGAATCAGCGCTTCCACAGTGAGCGGGTTGCCCACGCGGTCCACTTGAACGTAGTCGCCAAAATACAGCGGGTCGGAAGGGCTGGGCCGAACCGTTACCTGCTGGCGCATGGTCGAAGCCCAGCCGGCGATATGCGCGGTGGGTGATGAAGTATTCGTGGGAACGCTTCCATCCGAGGTCACGGCTGAGATCGGAAGCTCGACCGCGATCAGGCTGATGTTATATCCCGCGAATCCATCTACGGCGTTCGGGTACTTGGCGCCAGCGCCGGAGTCGGCGCTGCCGGAGAGAACCGGCGCGGGCGTGCGGAAATTCAACGTATCAAAGGTTGCCCCGCTATCAAAATAGAAAGCGTCGTCGCGCGGCCCGGCGAACACGCGCCATCCATTGCTCAACGTGAACACCGATGGCTGTCCGAATGTCGCCTCGTAGGCCGGGGTCGATTTGGGCCCCAGGTTGGGCGGCGCCACCGACAGTGCGTGGCCATTCTTGTCGGTGTTGTAGACCGTGGTTTGACCGGTGTCCACGTTCCGGACCACTACCGTATAGGTCTGATAAAGCAAGATCCCCGGATCGTCGATCCCCTTGAGTGCGCCGAAGTACGACACGAAGGTCGGATTCGATCTCAAGGTTGTGTTGAAAACAAAATCCACCACGAGGTCAGGATTTCCGTCCAGGCCGCGCTGATTGTTGATGTTAAAGCGATACAGAACGCTATCGGAAAACTTGTAATAGCTGGGTCCGTTGTCAGGGTTCTGAAAACCCTGGACGCTCATGCTCATGACGACGTAGTTGCTGCGTCCGGTCTCATAGCTTCTAAACAGATAGAAGTCGTTCAGATTGGCCGTCTGATCTTCCAGCAGCAAAGGGCCGTTGCGGTGGCTTGCCGCGAACGCGGTCGCGCCCAGCAACAGCAGCGCGGCGGCGATTCGATTCGGTTGGTTCGTGTATAGGCTCACAATCCTCTTCTCCTTAAGGGGTGTTGCATTGTCATACGTTGGTACGGCTCGTAGGAAGAATCGGATTTACGTACTAGTAAAAAATGACTAAATCCGATTTGCATCCGAATCCGTAACCCAAGAGACAATGCGTACCATCCTGATCCCCCTGACATGCTCGGCGCTGCTCCTGACGGCTCACCCGCTTGGGAATTTCAGTGCCAACCATTACATGAAGTTCGAAACCACTCCGCGCGGCGTCGAGATGCGCTATGTCATGGATCTCGCTGAGATTCCGACGTTTGAGCTGCTGCGCGACTGGGGTCTCGAACGCAACAGCTCACGGGCGGAACTGGAGCGAAAGGGGGCCGATCAGGCTCGTGTCTGGATGGCCAACCTTTCGCTTCGGGTGGACGGCAAGCCGGTCCAGCCCGTTTTCAAGGACGTCCAGGTCGTGATGGCGGACGGCGCAGGAAATCTCCCCATTGTTCGCATCACTACAGAAATGTTTCTTGCGGGCTCTCCGGGGCGTATCGAATATGAAGACCATAATTATGAGGGCCGCGCCGGCTGGAAGGAGATCGTAATTACATCGGATCACGCGCGGATCGAGAAAGCGAGCCAGGGGGATCAGGATCGGAGCCAGGCGCTTACCGCATACCCGCCGGATCCGATGGCTGCCCCGCCGCAGGACCTGCGAGCCGAGTTTCAATGGACGGCGGACGCTCCGCTGGTCGGGCCTGTGCCCGTTCCAAGCCCGAAAGCACCCCTAATCGTTGCCATTCCGCAGCCGGCGTCGAAGCCCGCGCTCCCTCCCTCCGCCGTTACCACGAAGAACGCACCGGTAGGAGCCGTCGTTAAGAACGACTTTCTTTCCCGGCTGCTGCATCGTGATGAAATTCCGTTTCATTTGATTCTTGCCGCGCTTCTGGTTGCGTTCGGACTCGGCGCCGCCCACGCGCTCACTCCCGGGCATGGAAAGACGATCGTGGCTGCTTACCTGGTGGGTTCGCGCGGAACCATGAAGCACGCAGTGCTGCTCGGAGCCATGGTTACGTTTACGCACACCATAAGTGTTTTCGCGTTAGGGCTCGCGACGCTGTTTCTGTTCCGATTTATCGTTCCCGAAAGGATCGCGGAAGTGTTGGGCGTGATCTCCGGACTTTCGATCGCGATTATCGGAGGAGGAATGTTGCTAAAGCGCCTTCGCGGATTGCGGCACCGGCACGACCATCATCACCACGATCACGATCATATTCACGTTCATGAACACGGTCATACTCATTCTCATGATCATGCTCACACTCATTCTCACGGAGCGCATTCGCATACTCATACCGTCGAAGGAGAAATCACCTGGGGAAATCTCATCACGCTGGCCGTCAGCGGGGGCCTGGTTCCCTGCGAGTCCGCGTTGGTGTTGTTATTGAGCGCAATCGCGCTGGGGCGCGTCGGATTGGGGTTGCTCCTGCTGATCTCCTTCAGCCTGGGACTCGCCGGCGTCTTGATGGGAATTGGAGTAGCGGTGCTCTACACCAAGCGAATGCTTCCGGAGCGAACTCGAAGTGCGAAGTCTCCATGGATGCGATGGGTCCCCGTGGCTTCCTCAGCCGTGGTAGTGGTTCTGGGCGTCTTGATGACCAGTGTTTCGCTGGGATGGCTGCCGACCGGCTGGCTTATCGGTTGAACGCCCAACCCAGCGAGTGGATCTGCACCACGTATTGCAAGCCGAGAACGTCGGTTTGGCGTCCGGTCTGACCTTCGGACCGCATCCACTCATAGCCGCCCTTGAGGAGTTGGTTTCGGGTGACCCAGAATCCTGCGGCAAGCTCGTAAGTCCTGATATAGGGCGCGAACTGATCCGCTGAAACGCCAGTATTATCCTCGACCTTGCCAGCATACAAGAAGCCGCCGCGGCCGGCCACGAAAAGCCGCGGCGTCAATTGCGTCTTCAGTTCCACATACCCAGCAGTGATGGAGGGCTGTGTCCTGAAATTCGGAAAGTCGAACTGGAAGCGCTGCAATTCGCCGGAGGCGCTGAATCGTCCCCTGGCCCACTGAACGTCCGCGCCCAACCCGCTCGCCGGGAAATTGCGGACCGTCTTCCCCGTAGGCAGCAGCGGCGCGACGATCGGATCCAAGTAAGGGCCGCGAAACCCAGATACGCCGACGCGAAAACCTTGATGAATGGTATAACCGCCGCCCGCGGTCCACTGGAGATAGGTTCCGGCCAAGCTCACATTCTGCGGATTCGCTGGTGAGCCGCTGGTAAGCTGGAAACGCCCATCGATGGGGCCCGTGGAAACTTCAATCTGTGCGCCAGGCAAACCGTATAGAGTCACCGGAACCGTGCCGGACGCGCCTCCCGCCGCTCCTCCGCAACCGAAATTGACGTAACCATACCACTGCCAAAGAAGATCGTTGGTGCCACACGGAAGCTGATCCGGGCGGATCGGCAAATCGGTGATGTAGCTGAGCGGCTGATCGAGCAGTGCATTATCAGCGTCGTCATAGTGCAGCGGAAAAGCGCCGAAAGCTGACGTTAGCTTCCCGGCTTTGATCACCATCGAGGTTCGCGCTTTGTGTAGCGAGTAGCCAACATATGCCTGAAGGGCGTCCGTATAGATTTCTTTTTCGGAATCGAAGGCGTCGTAATAGAAATACGGAGTCGAACGAATCTGGACGGCGGCGTACCCAAACCAGTGAGAGCCGAGTTGCACGGTCGGGTAAAGCATTGCTCGAAACGCGGCGGCGGCGGGATATGCATTCGGATCCGCGAGTTGCAGCCGCTCCGAATACAAAGCTCCAGCGCTCAGCGTCACCGGCATGCTCACCGAGAACTCCGTGTCCTGGGCATACGACGGAACGCCCAGGATCACGGAAAATGCGCCCAATCGCAGAGCCTCTTTCAGCATATGTTTGCCCCCTTAGTGCTGGCTTCACACACGGCCGCTTCCACCGAAGGGTCCAGCGGTAACCGCAGCGTGACCTCAAATTTCGAACCTTCTCCGGCGCGGCTCTCGACGCTAACGTTCCCGCCCATCAGCTCCACCAGTTGTTTCACAATCGCCAGACCGAGGCCGGTGCCGCCGTAGCGACGCGTCATAGACCCGTCCGCTTGTGTGAATTTCTGAAAGATGAGGTCCAGTTTGTCTGCCGGGATTCCGATTCCGGTATCCGCCACTGTCAGTTGCATCACGGCTTCGCTCGCGGACTGTTCCCGGCACTCCACGAGGATTCCGACCTCGCCGCGCTCCGTGAACTTGATGGCATTGCCCACCAGATTCATCACCACCTGGCGAATCCGTCCGTGATCGCCGATCAGTCGTGACGGCGCGTCCATCTGATAGTGCAGGGCGCACCGAAGTCCTTTCGCGGCAGCCTGTGGCGAAAGTAGCGCTTTGACATCTTCGATGGTTCGGCGCAAATCGAAGGGCGCCGGATCGAGCACCATCTTGCCCGCGTCGAGACGCGAGAAGTCGAGAATGTCGTTGATGATGACCAGCAACGATTGCCCCGAGTCACGAACCGTCGAGGCGTATTGCGACTGCTCTGGGTCCAGTCCCGTTTCGAGCAGCAGCTCCGACATCGCGATGACGCCGTTCATCGGCGTGCGCAACTCGTGGCTGATGTTCGCGAGAAATTCGCCCTTGGCGCGGTTAGCCGCTTCCGCCGCGAGCTTAGCCTTCTCCAGCTCTTCCCGCGAACGCCGCTCCGCAGTCGCGACGCGATTAAATACCTCCGTCAGCAGGTGCAGCTCCCCGACGGCCTGGCCCGCGGTGACTCGTTGCGGCAACTGGCCGGATTTTTCGCTGATGAGTAATTGCGCAACCAGTTCCCGTAACGGCTTAGACACCGAGCGCGACGTGAGCAGAGTAAACAGCAGCGCCAACAGGATTCCGCCCGCGGCCACCTTGATCAGGATCGGCACCCAGCTCGACGTGAATTCGCGAACCGCCCCCGCCAGCGATCGAAATTCAAGCAGCGTATATCCAGGTCCGAGCTCGGACTGCTTCACCGGAAAAACCAGGAGCGTTTCTCCGTTCCTCTCGATCTCGCAATCCGCGTTGGTCAGCGGGCAGCGCCGCCGAAGCTGTTCCTGTACGGAAGCCTGTTCGGCCGGAGCAAACGTCGAGCGAACCAATTGACCGTCGCGAACCAGCGCTGCTTCCCCCGTCAGATTATGCCGGCGCAAGTCGAACTGGCTCCCGAGAATAAATCGGCCCGTCTGGTCGCCTCCGACGGCGATCGGGATCGTGGTGAACTCGTAAAGCACGCCTCCAAGGTCTACCAGTTGCTGGTCGGCGGGAATCGCGGCCAATTGATCCGGAGCATGAGCTTTGCCGTCACGAAACTCGACTGCGGCCACGGTCTTTCCGCGCCAGTCCGAAATGGCCAACAAGTCATATCCGACCAGCTCGTGAATCTCGCGAAGCTGCTGCTCGATGGTGCCTCGAACCTGCGAGGCCATGTCGGGCGTCGACGGCTCTTCCCGAAGCAATCCGATGGCGGCCTTCAGCCCGGCGTTATCCGAAAGTACGGCCACGAATTGCCGGATGCGCGATGCCCACTCCGCATTGGCGTGCGCGACCAGGTCCTCAGAGTTCTGAAGCGACTCGCGCAACTGCTTCTTGACCTGACGTTCCACGGCGGCGCTCAGCGCCACGAAGCTCACTGCCAGAACCAAGCACACCGGGACGAAGGAGAACAAGAACGCTCGGGTCGTCAGAGATGCTCGCCGGATCATGGGCGAGGCTCGACATCAAACGGAATGTGGATGGTGACCTCCGTCGTTCCGGTCTGGGCCACATCGATCTCGGCGTGATGAAGTCCCGCGACCTTATGCCAGGCAACCACGCGATAGTG
>JBEKBK010000344.1:0-9195 GCA_050015435.1 Bryobacteraceae bacterium | reverse complement strand
GCCCTGTGGGGCGGCGAAGAGGAGGGCGTCTACGGCTCAACCGCTTATGTGCAGCAGCACTTCGCTCAACGCACCACCATGGTGAAGACCCCCGAGTACGACAAGCTGGATGTGTACTTTAATGACGACGGCGGCTCCGGCCGCTTCCGCGGAGTGTCGGCGGGGGGTAGTCCCCAGATGGCGGCCATTTTCAAGTCCTGGATTGAGCCAATCAAGGACCAGCATATCGTCGCTGTTTCTGGCGGGGATCAGTTCAGACCCACCGCGAGCCCTGGTGGGACGGACTCGTCCGCCTTTTCGTGGATTGGCCTGAACGGCATCGGTTTCCAGCAGGATGGGTTGGAGTACGGTACCCGTACCCACCACTCCAACGCGGACACCTATGACCGCGTGCAGAAGGCCGATGTGATGCAGAGTTCCATGATCGAAGCGTGGTTTGCCTACAACGCAGCCACCCGCGCAGAGATGCTCCCACGCATCCCAACCCCGGCCCCTGACCCCGATGCGAAGAGCCACGAGTAGAGCGCAACTTTAATTCAAAGCAAAGGTGAGGCCTCTAGAGAGGGTCTCACCATTCATCACTGCACCGGCTGCCCGGGGTTGTAGGGCAGAAAACTGCTTGCCGGAACATCAGTAACGAGAAACGCCCTTGTCATTCCGAAGCGGGGTTGGGCAGACGTGTTATGACATTAGCAACGAATGGTGAGCCTTGAACGAGATACTGAGAGTCGGGGCTGTCGATTCGGACGGGCCGATGGTTATAGTAGACTGCATTGGACAAGAGAAGGTAGCTCATGAGAAAAGACACGCACGCCTTACGGCGCCTGCCTATTTCGATCACCACGGTCGTCTTCACGCTGGTCCTCGCATCGCCCGCCCCGTCCGCAAGTTGTGAAGACCTGATCAATCTCAAGCTGCCAAACGCCGTAATCAAGAACGTGCAGCGATTTGGTTCCGGCGAGTTTCTTGTCCCGGGCAGAGGAAAGGCCCCGGACTTCCCGGCCTTCTGCCGAGTGGTCGCGGCTGTCAGAACTCAGCCTGACTCCGACATCGGCGTGGAGATCTGGCTGCCGATCGACCATTGGATGGGTGTATTCCATGGTAACGGCAATGGCGGATATGCAGGTTCGCTGAGCTCGGGCTATGCAGGAATGGAGGCGGGTCTGCGGCGCGGCTACGCGTCAGCGACCACTGATATGGGCACCGCCCCAGCGTCCGCATTGAACGGTGATCCGCTCATCGGCCATCCCCAGAAGTGGAAGGACTGGGGGATGCTGTCCACACATGTGATGACGGAAACTGGCAAGGCTATCGTCAAGGCTTTTTACGGAGACGACCCTAAACGTTCCTATTTCACCGGTTGTTCCACCGGCGGACAACAGGGCTTGATCGAGGCGCAATTCTATCCCGAAGATTATTCGGGCATCCTGGTAGGCGCGCCGGTAATCAACCGGACCTGGGGTCATGCCCTCGCGGTTTGGGACTATATGTCCGCGAACCTTCTGCCCAGCCACAAACTGTCCGACGCCAAGTTAGCTCTACTGCACAAATCCGCCTTGTCTGCCTGTGGCGCCAAAAGCAATGGCCTTTCCGTCGACCCTTTCATTAGCGATCCAGCGGCTTGCAAATTCGATCCCGCCGAGTTGACGTGCAAGGACGGCGATTCAGATAACTGCCTCACTGCTGCCGAGGTTCAAACGGCGAAGGATTTCTATTCGGGCCCTGTAACCCATTCGGGCCATCCGACCTATTATGGGTGGGAACTGGGGAGCGAGGCGCCTGGCCGCTCTGGATGGGGCTTCGCCCAAGCAGGTTCCAATGGTGAGCCTGCATTTGACGGCCTTTTCAAATGGGTATTTGGGCCTGGTTGGGACTGGCGCACATTCGATTTCGACCGGGATATGCCCAAGGTCGATGCGGAGTTGGGACCCTCCTTGAACGGAGTGACGCGTGGCGATGTAAGTCGTTTTCGCGCTCACGGTGGAAAACTGGTCATGTACCAGGGTTGGGCGGACACGCTGGTCGCGCCGGCACAAACGATCGCCTTCTATAACAAGCTGCGGAAGCAGTTCGGGACCGATAGGGAGCAGGAGTTCGTCCGGCTATTCATGGCTCCTGGAGTCATGCATTGCGGAGGCGGCGACGGGCCAAGCGCCTTCAATTCAGCCAATGGCGGTGCGCGCAAGCCACCGTCCGACAAGCCAGAGGAAGATTTATTCACAGCGATGACCCACTGGGTTGAAGAAGGCGTCCCTCCAAGGCAGGTGGTTGCCACCAAATATGTAGACGACGCTCCGGCGAAGGGTATTGCCATGAAACGGCCGCTGTGCGCGTATCCGCGGAAGGCCTGGTACAAAGGCTCGGGCGACACCAACGACGCGACCAACTTCACCTGCTCGGTAGAGAAGCCAACGAAAAGATCGTAAGTGGTTTAGCCAACCCAACTACGGCCGAGGACGCGAACCGAGCCTGCCGGGGCATCGTGCCAGATGTGACGTAATACAGACACAACCCGGTCACGCGGTGCTGGTCTATCCAGCGCTGACGGGCCCAAAGTCCTCTTGGGGGAAGCTTTACAACCCCCAACCGCCATTGACCGGTCTCCGTCTGAGACTCAATTCGGCTTCTGCATGCCCGAACGCTCCGCTCCATTAGCTCGCCATTCCCCCATCTTCAACATATGCACCTGGCAGTTGGCGTCACATCCTCCCCCGCCTTTCGGCAGCGTGTTGAGGTATTGCTGCCAGGAGGCCGCCTCCTCCAGGTTGCGCAGACCGGAGAGGTAGCGGGCGAAGGCGATCAGATCCGCGAAACGAGCAGGCGCATGGGGATCGGACAGCGCGTCCGCGATCCCGATACCGTCGCCGGAGGCCTGGAAAAGCTCGATGGCCTTCTTGCGGTCGCGCGGAACGCCGTCGCCGATTTCGTATTGGAAGGCTAGCGCGTACTGAGCCTTAAAGTAGCCCTGATTCGCGCTCTTGATGAGCAGCTCCGTAGCCTTGGGGTCATCCTTGGGCAAGCCCCCCTCGCCTTCCTGATACATGCCGGCGAGAGCGTATTGCGCTGCCCGATGGCCCTGCGCGACCGCGAGGCCGAACCAGTACGCGGCTTTGTAGTCGTCGGCTTTGATGACGTCGCCATCCTGAAAGCGAATGCCGAGCGTTGCCTCGCAGCGTTTGTCGCCCATGAGCCCGCATTGATACAAAAGCGGCATCGCCTTTTTCCCATCGTTGCGGTCGAGCAGGTCGACGGCGCGATTCCAGATCTGGTCGGCCTGCGCCTGCTGCCCCGCGGCGACCCCGGCGGGCGGCGACGTGGCGGGAATCGGATAGGTGGGCGGAGGGACAGGACGGCCGTTGACGAAAGGCTGGTTATCCGAGTCGACCTCGACCTGCCCGAAGTTTCCCACCGCTGGCCGCTGACAAACGACGACGTAATTCGACCTGGTGTCATAACAGAAGCTGGAGCCTTCCGCGGTCAGGAACGCCCTGAGGCGATCTTGCGGGACCCGATACCGGTGGACGCTCGCTGCCTGCCCGGGCGCCGGGCCGCTTGCGGGGGTTGGAACGAGTCTGACGTAATGGAGGACGAGGTCGCCGTCGAAGACCGTGGCGGCGATTTGGTCGCCGGGCTTGAGCCTGGTGAAGAGGGAAGGGTCGTCCACCTGGTAGTTCATGGTCATGGCGCGCATCCAGCCGTCGACTTTTTCGCCGTCGACGCTGAGCCTCTGGGTAGCTTGGTTGACGGCGACAACCTTGCCGTGAAAGGTGTACGACTTTTTCGCCGCGGGGGCTTGGCCGAGGCAGAGAGGGGCGGTGAAGATGGCGGCAAACAGGATGACGACGGCACCATGGAGGGTCTTCATGACTCCCGATTTTACACCCGCCGCGAGCGAAGATCAGCATGCGCTTAGCGCCCAACGGCTGGCAGCTGCTGATGCTCCGCTACTATCAACCGCGAGCGTCAATAAGAGCTAATCGTCGGCCTGCGTCTGGCGCCTCGGCCGGACCGTGGAAGAAGTTCAGCGCGTTCGTCATTGCCCGTTCGAACTCATTTGGCAAGCTCGTTGAGGGACTAATCGGTCCTGATCTGTGGTGTTATCGGCGGGAAACGGCGTTTAGTCTTCGAGGAACCGGGACAGGCCGACTCGATCAGTCGACGCCGAAAACAGAAGATGGCGGCCAGTTAAGGATGGCCTCTACGCGTAATCAAATCGGTGAGGGCCCGTAGCGTAATTCGGGGGCAATGCTCCCAGTCAGTGGCACTTAGATTGCCTGCCTGCACAGTGCACCATGGCTTACAGCTTTCAAGTTGACCCGCTGCCTACAAATTATGGAGATCAGGTTCAACTCCGTGATTCTCACTCTGCCTTCTTTCGATACGGCACTGTGTTCCAAATACTCACCAGGGCCGAGGAAAGCAAGTACGTCAAAGCGATCCTCGGCATCCTGTTGAGCGCCGCATTCATCGCTCAAGGAACCGCCGCGCCTGTGCCTCTTCAAATTTCGAACGCCACAGCGCCCGCCGGTGGATGGGCGCAAATCGCAATCTACGCTGCAACACCCACGGCGATCACCAGCGGGCACCTTGTTCTGAATCTGGACTCTACAGCGTTTGGAAATCATGCCACGGTCGGCCTATTTGGCGCGAACGGAGACGCTGCCGGACTCGCGACCGTCACCTGGCCGCTGATTGACATCCAATTTTCATCACCAACGGGTGGAATCGGAGAGCTTGCGGGATTGCCAGTGATCGTCGTTTCGCTACCTGTGCTCGCATCGGCCGCAGGGCGAAAAGTTGTCGTGACGGCGACCTCGCCGGATTCGAGTGTCACCGTCGCCAGCGGCTCGGTAATCGTGCAGGGGACCGTTTCGGTGCAGAATATCCCGGCCGGAATGGGAGTTGTGCCCGCAGGAACTAGGGTACCCGTCTACGGTTCCGGATTCACCTCATCGACGACTGTCACGATTGACGGCGCGGAGATCAGTTCCACCGAATTTGTATCGCCGGCCGAAATCGATGTGGCCATCGGCGGGGCAACGGAGCTGGTCGGCAAACAGGCGCGCATCACGGAGAGCGGCGTGGAGTTCGATTACTTCTGCTTCGAGCCGAACGCTCCTCTGAATTTTCCAGAGAACACGACCTTCGGCTCCGCGGTCGCGAACGTGCAGCCCTTATTTCCGTTGCTGGCAACCAGCGGATTGTACGCGCCCGGTGACAACGGAGGCGTTCTTGAGGTGCAGAATCCGAACGCCACTGCCGCCAGCGTAACTGTAGCGCTTACGTCGAACTTCTCGGAGCTCATCTCGCAGGAGACTCTTACGATTCCACCCGGAAGCTGGGCAATTTTCGACGGTGCGTATGAGGGCAATTTCCAAATGAACTCGAACGTGCCAGTGCGCTCCGTCGCGATGCAGTTTTGCGGCAATGGGCCTGGAGCGGTCTTGCCGGTTTGCTTATCGACGCCACTCGTTGAAGACTTCAGTACATCGACGGCGCCTATGCTCTCCCCTTCCTCGCTCGCATTCACCTGGCAGGCGGGTTCGTCAGCTTCCACAGTCACGCGTGAAATCTGGTTTACCGGCGCGACAAGGGCACTCACCGCGAGCGTGACTTCCGGAAGCGCATGGCTGTCGGTCGATCAGCCGCAGGTGGTTATGCCGCCGTTTGACGTGCATGTAAACGCTTCCCAGCTTGAGCCTGGCACGTATCAGGGAACGATCCAGGTTTCGGAGATCTTCGGCCCGCCCTTAATTCTGCCTGTTTCGCTCACGGTGAGTAGCGCTCCTGGACCGATGATTTCCGCCACGCCCTCGACCTTCAATTTCTCCGTGCCGTCCTATTCTTCGGCCCCCTACACGCAGGCGATTCAGATCACTAGCAGTGGCGGCCAAGTCCCGTTTTCCGTGGGAGTACCGCAGAACAGTTGGGTGCAAGTCTCACCAACCAGCGGAACGACGCCTGCGACCCTGAATGTCACCTGGAATCCGGCCAGCGCGTTTGGACCGAATTTCGAGCTTTCCTATCCGGGTTCTTTAGTTATTAATGGTCCTGCGAACACGATTACAATGCAGCCGTCGCTCAATATCACGGGGCTGCAGGCCTTCCCGATTTTCGCAGGCGAAACGGGCCTCGGTCTGAATGGATTGGTCTTTTCCGCGCAGATGGGATCGGCGTCGCAGATGCAGACGATCAGCGTCCTTCCTGCGGGACCAGTCACAGCGACTTCGGACCAACCCTGGCTTAGCGTTGCCGTGCCCGCATTGCCGGCGAATCAAAACCCGGCTGTGGTCGCGACGGCAAATCCAGCCGGTCTTTCGCCGGGCGTGTATAACGGAAACGTCACGATCAGCGAGCCCGGAATCGCGTCGATCAACGTGCCCGTGACGCTCGGCGTCTGGAGCACTCCGCCCGCGTTGTCCATAATGCCCACCAGCATGACGTTCGTCCAGACGCTGGGCGAAACCGGCCCCGGCGCACAGTTCGCGGAAGTGACTTCAGGCGGCGTTCCCGTTCCGCTCACGATCCAGCTCGGCGCGAGCTGGTTAGGGGTGACGGATGCGAATCAGGCGCCGACGCCGGCCGCGCTGAGCGTGTACGTCATAGGTCACGGGGCAACGGCGCTGGGCCAGTACCTCGGATCGTTCACGGTCGAATCGAATGGAAGCTCCGTCTACGTTACCGTGACATATCTGATTGAGCCGGGTCCGGCGGTGCAGCCCGTGATCTCGCAAGTGGTGAACGCGGCCTCAGAGCTCCCGGGCGCAGTTTCACCAGGTGAGATTGTCAGCGTTCTCGGATATGCTGTCGGCTCATCTGCCACCGGGTCGTTACGGCTCACTTCCTCCGGCACCGTGGCAACCATGCTGAACGGATTGCAAGTCACTTTTGACGGTCAGCCTGCGCCACTGATCTATACTTCCGGGATCCAGACCAATCTAATCGTCCCCTATGAAATCGCAGGGAAGACCTCAACGGTGATGCAAGTGACATATACGACCGCTACCGGCTCTTTCCCGGCGGCGGCGTGGGTGTTGCCAGTCGTAGCGTCGGCGCCCGGCGTTTTCACGGTAAGCATGACCGGCATCGGACAAGGCGCGATCGTAAATGATGATGGCTCGATAAATAGCGCAGCAAACCCCGCCGTTCGCGGTTCCCTCGTTTCGATTTACGCGACGGGGGAAGGGCAGACGGGTCCGCCAGGTGTGACCGGGAGCGTGACACAATCCGATTCCACGACTCCGTCGTTGCCGGTAACCGTCATGATCGGAGGAGTTCAGGCGCCAGTACAATATGCTGGTGAGGCGCCAGGCGAGGTTGCCGGGTTGCTGCAGGTAAACGCGATGGTACCAACAGCCGTTGTGCCCGGGTCGGGGGTGCCAATTATGGTCAGCGTCGGTGGCGTCTCATCGCAAAAGAATGTGACCATAGCAGTGAAATAGAACAAGTATGCAGTCTCCGCGATTGCTCTCGGATACATTCTCGCGGATATGAATCCGCATTGAACCCGATTTCGAGCGGCGTTCTCTTCCCTCGCTTCATCAACGGATCGAGCGGCTCTCCTTCGCCTGATGTCTACTGTTATCGTCCGACGCTTCGATATCAGTCCTAAGGCTCTCGCCTCCATGCGATACCCCGGTCCTAGGCCCGAACGACGGCACCTTCATCTGAAATCCACCATAGGCGGGCCGTCTACCTGCGATAGTGGGTAATGACGCAAGAGCAGCGGGACACGCTTGAGTACGCGCACTTCAGGATTAGCCGCGCACTGGAGTTGCTCTTGCAGCCACACACAGACTTGATCGCCGGCATCGATGCTATACGGAAAGCCGTGGTCGCCGCGCAACAGGCTGTCGATAAGCCATTGGAAGAAGCAACCCGGCTTTAAGCAGCCCCAGAGGGTCAAACGACTGGCGATTGTATAGTGCGATCACTGGGAAGATTTTCTCACGCTTTTTTGCGCATGGTGGAGCGCGGAAAGTCCGCGGGTTATCGACCGCGACTTCGCGACCACCATGGCACTCCGGTTCCTAACCGACGTCGAGACAGCACCGGAGGAAGCACTACCAACTCGCCGGGCGATCGCGTTCATCGTTTCTGGTTCTCTGGGGCCGCTCGTTCGAGCGCCGCCACGCGCGCCTCGATGTCCTCGATCTCAATAGCCTTCGCCGTGTGCTCTAACACGATGTCTGCGGCCCGAAGCCGCGTGGCCGCCGGAGCGCTTTGGTCAACCATAATCTTCAACACCGCAGAAACCGCCACGCTTGAGGCCTGGTGCAGCCGCGCCGTGGTTAGCCCATACGTGGCGCGGCGGGCCTTTCGGAATGCCGCATCGAACTCCGGGTCCTGCTGCCACCGGAGGAGAGTGTTGGGTGCCACGCCGACGGCGCGCGCTGCCTCTTCGAGCGTGCGATGGGAGATCAAAGCCGCAATGGCAGCTTCCTTCTTCCGCGCGAATTTTGTGCCGTGTCCCTTCATCTGACGCTACCTGACGCAATCTGCAGTCTCGGATCGCCATTTCTTCGCCAGCGTCGATTTTCCGAACAAATGCCTTGCTTTTCTGACCGACCAGAGGGATTGATGTCGTGACCGCGGTGATTACCGCAAAAGGAGAAAACAGCATGACATCGAACACAGAAATCGAAACCGCACCCGCCGGCACGGCTGAAGAGCCGAAAGCCTCGAAAAAAGCCCACGGTCGCGCACGCGGCGCGCACGTTGCGCCGAAGAAAGCCAAGGCGAGCAAGAAGGCCAGCCCCGCCAAGAAAACGCCCAAGACCGCCCCGAAAGCCAAGGCCGCACGCCCTGGGAAAGCTGCCAAGGAGAAGGGCGCCCGCGCGGGCAGCAAGACCCAGACGATTCTCGAACTGCTCAAGCGGCCCGGTGGAGTGACGGCCAAGGAGCTGATGAAAGTCACTGCATGGCAAGCGCATTCCCTGCGCGGGTTCTTGTCTGGCACGGTTGGGAAGAAGATGGGCCTCGCCGTCACGTCCACGAAGGGCGAAGACGGGGAGCGCAGCTATTCCGTCAACGCCTGATCGTTGTTCCCGGTCTTGTCGCGCCGCTGGGTTCTTGCCCAGCGGCGTTTTGCGTCTATCTATGCTCATGTGGCCCAGGGTCCCCAACATTCACATCTTGCTTCGCGAATGGGAAAGCTCTCGATAAATCGCTCCAGTTCTTCATCATCCAGATGTC
>JBEKBK010000343.1:0-9201 GCA_050015435.1 Bryobacteraceae bacterium | reverse complement strand
GAGAGCACCAAAGTGATTCACCTGCACTCGGGGAAGCTATGGGGCGCTCACCTGGCGACGGCAAAACTCTTTCAGGAACTGCAGGGCGAACTGTGCATCTGCGATCCCTACTACGGAATAGGATCATTGCTTCGCCTGTCCGAGTTGGCCCACTGCAATCCGATCCGCTTTCTGACTCAGCGGGCCGACAGCAAGGAACGCTCGTTCATTGGGAAAGCGTTGAAGGACTTTACATCTCAACATACGCACGTGGAATTCCGCCAGTACACAGCGAACGACCTTCACGACAGGTACCTACTCACCGCGAGCGAGATCGTGATTTTGGGTCACGGTTTGAAGGACATCGGAGGCAAAGAGTCTTTTGTGATCCGATTGAACAAGGACACATGCGGCGATGTCATCGACACCGAAAGTCGGTCTTTCGATTCTCGATGGAGTGCCGCCACACAGCTCCCCTAAGCCGACCTTCTACGACTCTTCGAGGACGCAGACGTCTCTCAAGTTGCGGTAATCCTCGGCGTAATCGAGGCCGTAGCCTACGACGAATTCGTCGGGAATCTTGAAGCCTACGTAATGCACCTCGACGGGACGCTGGCGGCGCTCGGGTTTATCGAGCAGCGTCGCGATGCGCAGGGACTTCGGTTTGCGCTGGGCGAACACCTTCATAAGATAGTTCAGGGTCACGCCACTATCCACGATGTCCTCCACGACGACCACGTCGTGGCCTTCGATCGAAACATCCAGGTCCTTGGTCAGCCGGACTTCACCGGAAGAGGTCTTGCCCCGGCCGTAGCTCGAGATGCCGACGAACTCGATGCGCGACGGGGTCTTCATCGCGCGGGCAAGATCCGCCAGGAAGATGAACGCGCCTTTGAGGATCGCGATGAGATACACCGGACCGGTCGGATGATCACGATCGATCTCCGCTCCGAGCTCCTGGATTCGCGTCTGAATCTGCTCGGCGGTGATCAGCACTCTCATCGAAGACATGGAAAGAAAATTGTATCGCTTTGTAGTAGCATCAAAGGAGGAGCAAAGAATTACCTGGGCCGGGCCCAACATCTACATCCTCCGGAACCCCTTTGGCTCACCGCCGTGCGAGCCGCTGACTCCAAACAGGCACGCGACGTGGTGGCACTCGATGTACGCGAGGTTTCCTCCTTCGCGGACTATTTCGTGATTTGCAGCGGCACCAATTCCCGGCAGATTCAGGCGATCGCGGATGAGATCGAGGCCAAGCTGAAAGAGGCGGGCGAGTACCCTACCAGCGTGGAAGGTTATCAGAACGCAGAGTGGGTTCTGGTCGATTATGGCGATTTCGTGATCCACATCTTCTCCGAGAAGGCCCGCGCCTATTACGACCTCGAGCGATTGTGGCGCGGCGCAAAGCACCTCAACTGATTCCTTTCGATGAATGAAAACCGGCGTCGAAACTGGCCGATCGCGCTCCTTTTTCTCGTGTGCATCGCCCGGTTGTGGCTGATGCCGTTGCCATCCAGTTTCTGGGTGGATGAGATGGTGACGGCGTTCGTGGTTCACCAGGGTCCCGCCGATCCCTCGCTGGCGGTTGCACCTCAAGTTCCGCAATCGATCTACTACAAGTTGCCTCAGGCCGCGGAGGCGCTGCTGGGATTTTCCGAAATTTCGTACCGGCTGCCGTCCATTCTTGCCATGGCGGTCGCTTTATTATTGACTTCGCTCCTGGCTGCGCGGCTGATTCATCCGCAGGCGGGCTGGTTCGCGGCATTCGCCTGTCTGGGGCTGCGCGGGATCAACACGGCGGCGGGGGATGCGCGGATGTACGCGTTAGGGATGTGCGTCGCCGCTGCGGCGATGCTGTTCCTGGTCCGGTGGCTCGATTCGGCGGATTGGCGGGATGCCCTCGCGTTTATCGTGTTCGGCGCGCTGGTGTGGCGGGTGCACCTGATCTTTTGGCCGTTTTATGTCGGGCTGGCGGCGTATGCGCTGGTAAGGCTGGAGAGGCAGGATACGCCGGTGAGCAAGGTTCATGCGGGGCTGGTGTTTGCGCTGCTGGGAATCGCGCTGGTACCGGTTTTGATGGAGGCGGTCGCCCTGAATCGCGACGCGCATGCTCACGTGATCGTCCCACCGCCGACGTTGCGCGAGTTCATCTATTCACTCCAGGTCAGGCTGATTCTCGAGTGCACGTTGGGTGCCTGGCTGCTGTATAGGATCCTTCATTGGAAGCGGCAGCCCGCGCCACTTTCCGCGGCTGCGTTTGCGCTCGTCGGGGGGTGGTGGCTGTTGCAACCTTTTTGTCTGTACGGATATTCGTGGCTGACCGGGAACAGCGTTTTCGTGGCGCGATATCTCTCGCTCGGGCTTCCGGGGGCGGCTCTGGCCGCGACGGCCGCAGTGGCATTCTTCCTCCCGTCCCAATACTGGAAGCGGGCTTCGGCTGCGTTGGGTGTCGGGGTCCTACTAGTGTTGGGACATTGGTGGGAACTTTGGCCGATGCACGCCCGTTCCAACTGGAGAGCAGCGGCGGCGGCGGTGAATCAACTCTCGCTTGGACCTGAGACTCCGGTGATCTGCCCCAGCCCGTTTATCGAGGCCAAACCGCCGGCTTGGCGTTCGGACTATCGTCTTCCCGGATTCCTCTACGCGCACCTGCCGGTGTATCCGATCCGCGGAAAAGAGTACCTGTTCCCGTTCGAGTATTCGCCGCCGGCCGAGGAATTTGCAAGCAAGCTGGCAGAGAACGTTCTCCCGTCCGCCCGGCGGTTTTTCATCTATGGGGGAGACCGCAATGCCCTGTTCTGGCGCGACTGGTTCGCACGGCGGCCGGAACTTGCCGGCTGGAGCAACCGGCGGCTGGGGCCATTTGGCGACGTCGAGGTGGTGGAGTTCGAAAAGCCGGCAGCAATCGAGACCGGCATCCGTTTGCGGCCTGGGTTGCGTATGGAGTATAGTAGTAACCGTTCGATACGTCTTTCCCAGGGAGGTGTTCAGTGAAGAAAGTATTTACAGTGCTTGCTTTTGCGGCGGTCGGCTCAATGTCGGCGTTTGGCGCAGAATTCAAAGGTACGGTTGCCGACGCGATGTGCAACGTGAAGCACATTGCTGCCACGGCAGACGATCAGGCCTGCGTAAAGAAGTGCGTAAAGGGGCCCGGCGATGTCGTGCTGATCACGCCCGACAGTAAGGTTCTGAAGATCGACGAAGCTTCTTTCGATAAGATTAAGCCGCACCTTGGCCACAAGGTTACCATTCAAGGCAAGGTTAATGGAGACGTGCTGACGGTTGATTCCGTCAAGATGTAAGGTTTCGATTTATGGAGTGGGGGAGGCTCTTGACGATTAGCGCTCCCGCTTCGGATTTTGAAATTCCATCACTAGCTTACCGGCGGGGCCTTTGTAGATGATGGCTACGTCTTTGGGTTTAATTTTCCCGTCGATCGGAAAATAGAGAAGTCCTTCTAGCGGTTCCGTACCTTCCTTGTCCGGCAGCCCCTTTTCCTTCAGCGCAGCCAGAAGCGGACTGTCTTTCTCGTCCGGTTTTTGGTCGCTCTGCTGGATATGCGCGTCGGTATTCACATTTGGCGGAGGAGCGTTTCCCATTCCGATGCCTCCAAAGCTAACCCCGCCCCGATTTCCGCCCCCCCGCTGACCGGCTGACTTAACCACTAGAGTGCTTCCGTGTCCGGCGATCTCCTCGGGGGTCAGCGCCTGGGATCTCTGGCCGTCCTTCCGCGAAATGATCGTAAAATCATCCGGGCCGATACGCAGGGGTTTATCCGTTCTGGGCGTGGCCTTCATGCGGACGACCACGTACCCGGTGCCAAGGTCAGCGCCAAGGGCCGAATGGATCTCCGCCGGATCGATTATGACGGACGCCGCCAGATCAATATCGTCGTTCCCGGCCTGTCCGGGGATAGGCTTGGGATCGCTCGCGAAGGCAATGATCGCGGACAAACCCATGCCGCAGATGAACATGGATAGATGCCGATGGGTCATAATAATGTTCCCGCCGCTTGCCGGATTTCGAGGCATCCTCGCCCGGTGGGCAAGACCTTCCCAGGATTCAGACGGCAACTGGGATCAAACAGTTTCTTGAAGCGCCCGATCATTTCGAGCGAGGCGTCGCTGAACTGATGGCCCATCATTTCCATCTTCTCCATGCCGACGCCGTGTTCCCCGGTGATGGACCCACCCACGGCGATACAGTAGTCGAGAATCTCGTCGCTGGCTTTTTTCACCTGATCGAGCTCTCCCGGCGAACGCGGATTGAACAGAATCAAAGGGTGCAGGTTGCCGTCACCCGCGTGAAAAATGTTGCTGATGACCAGCTTATACCGCTCGGCCACCTGCTGGATGAAACGGAGGGTCGGCGCGATCTGGGTTCGCGGCACCACGCCATCCTGAACATAGTACCCGGGAGCGCAACGCCCGACGGCGCCGAACGCGTTCTTGCGGCCCTTCCAGAGCAAGTCGCGCTCTTCGGGCGTGCGGGCGACGCGAAACTCGCGCACCCGGCAAGTGGTGCACGCTTCGCGGACCTGCTCCATCTGCTCCTCGACCGCTTCTTTCATCCCTTCCAGTTCGATCAGCAGCACGGCCCCGGCGTCCAGGGGATAACCCGCGTGGGTGGCTTCCTCGACCATGCGCAGGAGGACGCCATCCAGCATTTCGATGGCGGCCGGGGTGATGGCCCGCGCGGTGATCTCAGCCACGGTGTCACCTGCGTCCTCGGGGCATTCGTAGATGGCCAGAATCGTCTTGACCATTTCCGGCTTCCGCATCAGCCGCACGATGACCTTGGTCACCAGCACCATGGTCCCTTCGGATCCGACGAGCAGCCCCGTAAGATCGTAGCCGGGCAGATCGGGCGCCATTCCTCCGGTCTGAAGAACGGTGCCGTCCGGCAGAACGGCCTCAATCCCCAGTACATGGTTCGTGGTCACGCCATAGGCGAGCGTATGCGGACCACCGGAATTTTCGCTGACGTTGCCGCCGATGGTGCAGGCGCGCTGGCTGGATGGATCGGGCGCGTAGAAATAACCGTCCGCGTCCACGGCCAACGAAATATCGAGATTCACCACTCCGGGCTGGACAACGGCGCGCTCATTGGGGAGGTCAATTTCGAGGATGCGATTCATGCGCGCGAAGGAGATGATGATTCCGCCGGCGCGGGCGATGGCGCCGCCGCTCAAACCGGTCCCCGCGCCGCGCCCGACAATCGGGATTTGCAGGCTGGCCGCAAGCTTTACGATCGCGACCACGTCCTCCGTCGATTGCGGGAACACGACCAGGTCGGGACGCGCTTTGTCGATCCCGCCGTCATATTCGTAAAGAGTCAGGTCTTCGGGTTTATGAAGGTAGCCGCCCGGCCCGAGAATCTTCTCGACGGCCGTGAGCAGTTCAGGCATTTCCCAGCCAGTTCCGCACTTTCGCCACGAACTCGGGATCCATCCAGTTCTGGTTGCTGATGACCTTTTCGAGGACTTTCCCGTTGCGATCGATGATGTAGGTTTCCGGCCACTGGAAGGTGCCGTAACTGCTGCTGATATTTTCTTCAGGATCGCGCGTGGTGGCAAATGAGAGATGCGCTTGCTCAAGAAACTGCCGGTAGAGTTTCTCGTTGCGGTCGATGCTGACGCCAAGCACCACCACTCCGTCTTTTGCAAACTGGCGCTGGAATGCGTCCAGCGATGGGATCTCCACGATGCAGGGTTCGCACCAGGTGGCCCAGAAGTTCAGAACCAGGAGTTTGCCGCCGAAATCGTTCCGGCTGATGGTGCGGCCGTCTTCCGTGTGGACGGTGAAACCGGGCGCCTTATCGCCCGCGTTCGTCACGTGCTGTTCGAGGGTGCCCGAAACAACCAAAATCAGTGCAAGAGCCAGGCAGGCCACGCCCCCCAGCAGGATTCGATCTAACCAACGATTCACGATATTATTTTAGAGGATCGCGGGGACCCCGCGTGGCATCCTAATAGTGTTCATGCTCCTTACCCGAAAAGCCGAGTTCTCGGCGTCGCATGTGTGTGCGAGTTCGTCGCTCAGCAGCGAAGAAAACTGGGCGCTCTACGGCGCAGATGCGAATCCAAACGGGCATGGTCACAACTACGTTCTGGAAGTGACGGTGGAAGGGCAACCCGACCGTGTCACGGGTATGGTTTTCGACCTCCGGGAGTTGAAACAAATCCTGAACGAAGAAGTCGTGGAACCGATGGACCACCGCTTTCTGAACCGCGAAGTTCCGCCGTTCGACCAGGTCGTGCCGACCACTGAGAACGTCGCGCTCGAAATCTGGAAGCGCCTGGAACCAAGAATCGCGCGGCGCAACGTCCGTTTGCGGAATGTTCGCCTGTATGAAACGGCGGATCTGTACGTCGATTATGGAGGCGAAGCATGCGGCTGACGCGGCGCTATCGGTTCTCCGCATCGCACCGGCTGGATACGCCAGCCTTGAACGCGGAAGAGAATCGCCGGCTCTACGGGAAGTGCAACAACCCGTACGGTCACGGACATAATTACGTGCTCGACGTGACGCTTGAGGGGTCGCCGGATGCGTCCGGTCTCATCGCTGGAAGGATCGCGCTCGATAAGCTGGTTTCGGAGAGAGTTCTGGCGCGCATCGATCACAAGAGCCTGAACGAGGATGTGGCGGGGCTTCGGTCGGTAGTGCCGACCACCGAAAACCTCGCGCTCGAGATCGGGAAACTGCTTGGTGCGAATTGGCCCCTTCGGGCGAAACTGCAGCGGGTGCGCGTTTCAGAGACCGATCGCAATATTTTCGAATTGGAGTTGGGCTCATGAAGAACAAAGCCGTGGTGAAGATGATGCCGACGCCGGAATCCAGCATCGCGTCACGGATGAAAGAGGTCTTGGCGCTCCTTGGCGAAGATCCGACGCGGGAAGGTTTGGAGAAGACGCCGGAGCGGTACGAGAAAGCGCTGCGCTTCATCACCAGCGGTTATCAAACCAATCTCGAGGAAGTAGTGAACGGCGCGCTGTTTCACGTGAAGTGCGATGAGATGGTGATCATCAAGGAAATTGAGTTCTTCAGCACCTGCGAGCATCATCTGCTGCCCTTCTTCGGCAAAATGCACGTGGCGTATCTTCCCAAAGATAAGGTAATCGGACTGAGCAAAATTCCCCGCATCGTGGACATGTTCGCGCGACGGCTGCAATTGCAGGAGCGGTTGACGCAGCAGGTGGCGGAGGCCATCGCTGACGTGATTTCTCCGCGCGGGGTCGGGGTGTTGTGCGAAGCGCGGCACTTTTGCATGATGATGCGCGGCGTCGAAAAGCAGCACTCGGGAACCGTCACCAGCACCATGCTGGGCAGCTTCCGGACGCATAAGGCTACGCGCGACGAATTTCTTTCGCTGGTCCGGCGTCCCGCGTAGCTGCAAAACCCAACATATTTTTTGCCGTGCATGAACGTGCATGAACGTAAATCTCGTCAGCCTAATCTTGGTTGGAGATGGTGGCGGTGGTGCCGTCGAATTTGGTCAACTGAATCGTGAACGGCTCGTTGTAGGTTCGGGCCCTGTCTTTGAGGAAACTGAGTGCTACGGCCTCGCCCAGCAACAAGGACGTGTCGCTGTCGCTGCGCCAGTGAATGCCGGAGTGGATTCCGTGGCCGAAAGTGATATTGTGGCCGAGTTTGTTCAGCTCTCCGTTGACCGTTAGCTGCCCCGCGTCCGAGCCTGTGTAGGGTAGCAGCGACAGGCCATCGCTGGTGGGCACCACCGGGTTGGGGATCACGAAGTTGCCGTCGAAGAAGAACTTGAGCACCGTAAGGCAAGCGCCGCCCACCGTGCCGTGCCCCGTGGGATAGGCCGGGTGCACCGGCGAACCTTCGGGAAACGCCTGCGAAAGCAACCAGGACCCGTACTTGTTGAAGCTCTGCTGCAGTCCTATAGAGTTGAGTATCACGTTGCTAGGTTTGACATCGGTCTCGTCCCCCTGTCCGGACTTGACCAGGTGAACCAGCCCGCCGGTCGCCTCCGGGCGCGGACGGAGGTGGACGAACCACTTCTGATACCACACGGCATTCAAGGCCTTGGTGGCCACTTCCCCCAAAGTCCCCGCGAAGTCAGGGCCGCCGAACGTGCCGAAGCCGTTCTCACAACTCGATCCGACATAGGGGTTGCCAGGGTTCAAGGGCGCTCCCATGCTGGAAAGTACGAGGAATGCCGTGAAGTAGGCCTGATAGAGCACATCCACATGGGTAAACGCCGCGAGGTCACGGCCAACACGGCGGTAACGCAATACCGGATCGATCTGATTTTGCAGCCCAGTGGAGTTGCCATTCTGGACGGTCAGCCAGTCGCTGAAGGTAGTCATGTAGTCGAGGTTCGGAAGATAGCTCACCATCTGTTGACTGATGGGCTGTGCTCCGAGGGCGGTCGGCGTGACTAAGAACTGGGATACGTATGGGCCCAGGGTTGCGCCCGGAAAAATTCCGCGAAAGAGTAGATCGGGGGTTACTTGGCCGTGACTGTCCCGGGGACCCAGGTAAGAAGGCAGTCCGCTCAGTTCCGCCGCTGCCAAAGCGGCCAGCGTGCTTGAAGCATAATCTGTAAACGCGATATCGCGCAACAACGAACCCCAGTAATGTTCTAGCAACTCCGTGGCTGTCTGGTCGCTGGCGACTGGCGGTGCGGGAGGCACTACCGGCTGGCCGAACTGCACGTTATCGAGCCGCTCGAGGTCGAAGGCTAGTCCGGCTTGAGGGCCGTTCATCGTCCGCGTTCCACCCATGATGATGCGTTCAAAATCGGCGGACTTGCCGCTGGCCAAGGCGGTTTTGAACGTCGCATATGCGTTCAGATCCACTCGTCCGAAACTGTCGTGCGGGAGGCCTTTGGTGAATGTCCCGCCTTTGTCCGGATACAGGGCGTCATCGCCGTTGTTGACGTTTTTCGCAGCCGGGATAAGGGCGTCCGCATTCGCCTCCCCGACGCGGAGCCTGTAGGCCTCGATCATCCGATTATGAGTTACGCCCGGCCGTAGCGTGTCTTCGTTATCGCTGCTGTCGGGAAACCCGGCGGACGACGCGTTGACTGCCGTCGCGGCAAGTGTCGCCGCAACGCCGCCGACTTGTCCCAAGAAATGCCGACGATCCGAACCTTTTGGTGTCTGCTCGCCGGTGGAAGGTTTGTTAGTTTTCATCGATTCCATATATCTCCACCCCTGAGAAGGTATATGCGGTGATCAGCCAATTCTACTC
>JBEKBK010000342.1:0-10595 GCA_050015435.1 Bryobacteraceae bacterium | reverse complement strand
GATGCCGGGAACGCCAACCTCGTCCGCATATTGTCGCAGCATCTGCCAGACGACCTTCTCGCCCAGGCCTTCACCCGTAGCGCAGGCCACGCGGTTCACGGGTTGGAATACGTGGCCGTCGACCACACCCCCCGGAACACTCCAAGCGTCGATCGCCACCTTCACCCAGGTCGGCATCGGAATTGTTCGGACCCGTCCGTGTTTGCCGACGAGATCGATGATACACCAGCGTCCATCGCGCTGCTGGACGTGCCTGAACGTGAGTGCTGCTACTTCCGACCGCCGGAGCCCGCAGCCGAGCAGGACAGCGAGGATGGCCCGATCGCGCAGGCCGCGCAGCGTTGCGATGTCGGGGGCGTCGAGGAGTGTCTGAGCCTGCTTCTGCGAAAGCCAATTCCCGACGCGAATGCCTGTCGATTTGACGCTCTTCACGCGAGCGATGCCGGCAGCCAACTCCGGGGCGAGCAGGCCGTTGTCCGCCGCCTCCGCCGCCAGCCTGCGAATCGCCGACATGCGTATGATGATCGACGACGACCCGAGCTTGCGGTCTTCTAGCGATACCCGCCACGCGCTCACGGTCGCCTTTGTGAAACCCGGCCGCGGCGCCTGCTGGAACCAGGCGTAAAACTCGTCCAGCGCCATGTTGTACACCCGCTTCGTAATCGGCGAGGAGACGCTGTCCAGCACGAGCGTCTTCAACTTCTGCCATTGCGCTATCTTTTCAACTGCAATCAAATCGTTCATTTTGGGGTCCTGTTGTTGGGCATTGTCGGTAGTCATGTGAACACACCTCGGAGCCGTACAGACATCAAGCAATGAGCACTTGCGCCAGCGTTGAAATCAGGGCAGGCTGATAACATGGCTCTGGCGGATTTGGGTCTGGCCGGTTGCAACAGCACCGAAGGATTTGAACGATTTGCGGTGTCGGAAGCTCCCCCATCCACACCGTGACAAAGAGGCGCCTACCGATGTCTCGATGATTCCAAAAGTCTTGTCGAACGGTTTTGTTGAACGGTGTGGATGTGGCCGACAAGTCTTCGAGGTGAGATGATTAGCAAGGTCGAGATCACACTACCCGTGGGCAAGGCAAATCGACTAACATTCTAGCGGAAGTTCGCAGGAGATACCCAAATGCTATCGCGGCGCTCGTTCATGTGGATTTCGTCAGGCGCAGTTGCCACCAAGTGGGTGCCCCCGGCGGGGGCACAACGGTCCCCGACGGCAGCCTCTAGCGGGCCTTTTCCGCCGCCCATTGCTGCGTTGCAGTCAATGACCGGTCAAGTCCGTCCGATCACGAACGAGGAACGTCAAGCGCGCATCGAAAAATCCAAGAGGCTGATGGTGGAGCAGAAGATCAACGCCATCGTGCTTTCCGGCGGCGCGTCATCGCTTTATTTCGCGAACGTCCAGATGGGAGGAAGCGAGAGGCTCTGGGCCCTGGTAATTCCAGCGAAGGCTGATCCGTTCATCGTTTGTCCGGCATTTGAAGAGGATCGTGCGCGCGAGTTACTCGCAAATACTCCTTTCGCCAAGAACGCCGATATTCGAATCTGGCAAGAAGACGAAAGTCCCTACGTTCGCCTGATTCAAGGCTTAAAGGATCGGGGCGTATCGACGGGCCGAATTGGCATTGAGGAAACGGTTAAATTCGTCTTCGCTGACGGCATCGCTCGTGCTGGAGCGCCGGCGATAACCGTGGTCAGCGCGACCCCGATTACCGCGGGTTGCCGCATGATCAAGGACGCGCATGAGGTGGAGTGCCTCCGTTTGGCCGGTCAGGCAACGTTGCGTGTGTACGAAGCCGTTTACCGCGCGTTGGCGGAGGGTATGACCCAGCGCGATGTGAACGCGCTCATTCAAGCTGGCTATGCCCGGGTGGGATTCCCCGGAGAAGCCAGCCTCAATATTGGCGAATATACTGCATCCCCGCATGGTTCACGCACGCCTCAGACGATTCGTGAGGGCACGATCATCATGATCGATGACGGATGCCGGGTCGAAGGATACACATCGGACATAACGCGGACTTTTGTTCTCGGGAAGCCCACCCAAAAGATGTTGGACGTTTTCGACATCGTGCAGCGTGCGGAAAAAACCGCGCTCGCAGCGGCCAAACCGGGTGTGGCGAATGAAGCCGTGGATGCCGCCGCGCGGAACGTGATCGTGGAAGCCGGTTACGGCCCTGGCTTCAAGTATTTCACGCATCGAGTCGGCCATGGCTTGGGCTTGGAAATGCATGAATGGAATTACTTGGTGCGAAATAACATGTTCGGATCAAACACGCGCCCGATATTGCAGCCAGGCATGGTGTTCAGCGATGAGCCTGGCATCTACATTCGAGGTGAATTCGGCATCAGGCTCGAGGACGACTTGCATGTCACAGAGACTGGGGCGGAGCTTCTCACTCCCCCGAGCCCGTCACTCGCGCAACCGTTCGGACAACCGGTGGCCTAGGCATAGCCCGAACCCGTCCGTGGGCCGGCGACACTTGGATGCACCAGAGACCTTTCCCGAACGACGCGCTTCAGAAAAGAAACTACTCTCCAAGCCGGCCTGGCATGTCCGCGAGAATGTAGCTCGCTACCGCCATGGTCGCGATGCAGAGCCGGAAATCCTGAGGGTCGACCTTATCCAAAGTGTCCGAAGTCGTGTGATGCCAGTCGGAATAGTGTGTACCCACCGTGCGCAAACCAAGTCCGGGAACACCCTCCATCATCAGCGGCTGAATATCGGATCCGCCGCCGCCTTTAGTCATCTGTCCGGCGCCGATCCCTTCAAGAAGTTTGCCTATCTGTTGCATCGCTTCCAGTGCCGCATCCGGATTGCCGGTTTGAGTGGTCAGCCCAAAGCCAACGGGTTTTTCGGCTCCGCCGTCCATCTCGATCGCCGCAACGTGCTTCTTCACATCGCCGGACCACTGCCGGTACGCACGTCCGCCGGCCCCGCCGTTCTCCTCATTGACCCAGAACACCACCCGAATGGTCCGTCGCGGGCGTAATCCTAATTGGTGAATCAGATGCGCCGCCTCCAGCGCAGCGATCATTCCCGATCCGTCGTCCTGCGCACCTTGGCCCACGTCCCAGGAATCAATATGCCCGCCCATCACTACGACTTCATCTGGTTTTTCCCGGCCTCGAATTTCTCCGATCACATTCGCCGCCCGAGCGTTGGGCAAGGTTTGGGCTTCCATCTCAAGGTGGACCCTCACCTTTTCACCCGAATCGTATAGGCGCTGGATCAGCAAGGCATCCTCAACCGTGACGGCCGCCGTTGGAATCTTCGGCGCGTCAGGCGCATAGTTCATATTTCCGGTGTGTACCGTCTGAAGGGTGGTGGCTGTGTCTACCGACTTCACCAGCGCAGCCACAGCCCCCAATTTCGAAGCGCGAGAAGCACCACTCGTGCGGTAGATCACAGTACGGCCATAGCCCATGTTCGCCTCGTTATAGAGCACGATCTTCCCTTGCACGGCGGCCCGGCCCTTCTTCTCAAGGTCGTCAAAGCTGGTAACCGTTACCACTTCCGCCGTGATACCACCGGGCGGCGTCGCAATGCTGCCGCCTAACCCGAGCATGGTTAAGGATCTCGTGATCGGGCTCTCCAGCGCCGCGCTCTCCCGTCCTCTCACCCAGCGCGGCACATCTACTGGAGGCGTTAGTACATTTTCTAGTCCATCCTTTTTCATCTGTTCCGCGCCCCACTGGATTGCTCGATCCAAAGATGCGGAGCCACTGAGCCGGTTTCCAATTCTGTCGCATAGATACGACAATTTTGCCCAGCCGGCGTTGTCCACCATGGCCGCCCCAATCAGCTTCCCGGCCGTTTCGCGATATTCCTCCAGAGCGTTTCGCTCCTGGGAAATCGCCGGGAGAGTCAAGGCCACCAGTACCGCGGCCGTTCGAACAAATCGGCTTGCCATCATTCACCTCCACTCCGATCGCAGAGCCTCGCTGGGGCGTCGGTCACGCTGGCCGCGAGGAATGCGGTTTGCCGGACGACCATAGTCCCTACCAGATGACTTTCAGCGCGAGCTGCGTATTGCGAGGTTCAGCAAAACCAAGGCCAGGCGCGGAACTGTTGCTGAACGTCTGGGTGAGTTGGCCGAAACTCGAACTGGAGAAGGTCACGTTCGGGTTCGCATAGTTCGTCCGGTTGAAAAGATTGAAGATCTCGACGCGGAATTCCGTCGAGATTCGCTCGGTAATGGGAGTCCTCTTAAATACCGAGAAATCGACCGTTCCAATCCCTGGTCCATAATATGCGTCCCTGCCTATGTCGCCGAACGTCCCCGCCGCCGGCTTTGCAAAGGCCGCCGGATTGAAATACTGGACGGCTGGGGCCGTAGCCGTCGGGATGTTGGCAAACGGGTTGCCGACGATATCGACGCGGTCCTGATTCTCGCCCGTACCGCTGACGTTGGTTCCGGCGAGGAGGTTGATGGGCTGGCCGGTGGTGAAAGTGAACAAGGAGTTAAACTGCCAGCCCTTGGTCAGACGCGGGGCGGATTTCACGAATTGCGGCGCCTCGTAAGAGACGAAGCTGGTTACCATATGCCGGATATCGAACGTGCTGGAGCCGCGCTGATCCTTGAGATTGTAACTGTCAGTCGGTATGGTGTTACGAGAGGCGGAAGTGTCGTCAAGGGCGTGACCATAGGTGTAGTTCAAGGTTGCCGACAAACCCCTCCAGACTCTCTGCCTGAGCGAGGCCTGCAAAGAGCTGTAGTCCGAGTTCGCGACCGTTTCCGCTTCATCAATGGTCGCCAGCGTCGGGTACTGCACTGCGTAAGGACGGACCGCGACGCCGCTGGTCACCACTGGCTGATTGATGTCGAGCAGCACTGGAAGCTTGCGCCCCAACGAGCCGACATAACCAACCTGCAAAATGGTGGATTGGGAAAGTTGCCGCTGAATATTCAAGTTGAAATTCTGCACATAAGGCGTGCGAAAGTTCTGACTGACGGCAAATACCCCGAAAGGCGGAGTGGGAGAAGCGGATCCGAAGATCGGTGCACCGGGCGCAAAGATCACATTCTTGACCGAGAGAGTATATACCGGGTTCGCGCCACCGGGATTCGCGTTAACCCCAGCCGCGCCGCTGTTACTCAGTGAAGTGTTGGCGGTCAGAAAATTCAGTGCGGGCACATCGTAGAAGATGCCGTAGCCCCCGCGAATCACAGTCTTGCCATCGGCGAACGGCGTGTAAGCGAAGCCGAAGCGGGGCGCGAGATCGCGCCAATCCTGCGGATATAGCGGTCCGGCGGCGCCGACGCCCGGCGTGACGAAACCCCGGCCGGGGATAAAGTTCGTTATGGTGTTCTTAGAATCATGCAGAACGCCCTGATAGGTGTAACGCGCGCCGTAGTTCAACGTGAACCGGGGAGTGATCCGGAACGTGTCGCCGGCCCACAGGTCGAACGAGTCTTGATAATAAAGCCGCTGCAACGGCCCCTGGACGATGGTGGCTCCATTGGAATTGCTGGGATAACCCGCCAGAAAATCCGCCAGGTTTCCTAGATCGCCTTTAGCGGTCGGATCGGTGGACCAGGGTCCACGGGTACCGTCGAACGTGAAAGTGCCACGCTGGTTGATGTCGTAGCCGACATCCTCCACGGCGCGGCGGAACTCTCCGCCGAAACCAAAGGCATGACGGCCGAGATTGTAGGAGAGGGTGTCGGTTAGATGCCCCGTGGTGTCGGTGCGAGCCTCCGGGCTCGTGGCGCCCACGTAGTCGAACCCAGTGATCTTGATGGAAGGTGATCCTTGCAGAACGGGCGAGGTTACACCGGTATTCAGGCCCAGGGCCAACGGATTGACGCCAGTTTCGGCGTCGTTGAAGGACTGATAGAAATAATTTACGCCGAGGGTGAGCACGTTGACCAGGCGAGGCGACAGAATCGCGGTCTCGGCCACCGCAATGTTGTGCATGTGACTCGGTGCGACCTGGAAGAAGCCCGCGATGTGCGACCCGATGTCGGCCGTCTGGGTGCCGGTACCAACGTAGTAACGCGCGAACATCGAGTGGTTGGCGTTGAAGCGATGGTCGATTTTCAGCACGCCGTTGTAGCTGTTGTAGTTGTTTTGCCCGTTGCTCAGGTAATTATTCGCAGTGGCGGGGCCGGTGCGGACATTGGCGGGGAAGATCGTGAGCAGGTTCAACGACACTGGATTTACCGGGACGTTATACTTCGCCAGAAGGCCCTGTGCGGCTGTGACCCACGCTGCCGAAGGCTCGGTGGTCAGGATCGAGTTGTCGGCAATCGCGAGTTGGCCCTCGCCCGCCAAGAAGAAGAATGTCTTGTCCTTGATGATGGGCCCGCCACCCGAAAAGCCAAATTGATTATTGCGAATGACCTGTTTCGGCTGGGTGGCCAGGAGAAACGGCGACCGGGCGGCCAGTGCCTCATTGCGATTGAAGTAAAAAAGGCTGCCGTGAAAATCATTGGTGCCCGACTTGAGAACCACGTTGATTTGAGCGCCCCCATTGCGGCCCTGCTCGGGCCCGCCGCTCGACTCCACCGCGAACTGATCGATCGCTTCTATCGGAAGCAACGTTCCGGCAATACCCGAAACGCCGCCCTGGTTGACCGCCGATGCATTCTGGAAACCGTCGTTGTTATCCGCGCCGTCGATCTGATAATTGTTCCCGTTGGTTCGCATGCCGTTGATGGTGGTCGCTGCGGGCGAGGCGCCGGGTACCATCTTGATCATCTGCCGAAAGTCGCGGCCATTCATCGGCAGGTCCTGCACCGTGCTCGTATTCACCACGGCCGTGAGCGAACTGGAAGTAGTGTCAACGGACACAGCGGACGCCGACACTTCGACGGCCGATTGCTGTTGCGCCACGGCGACCTGGATGTTGAGATTCGTGGTCTTCGAGATCGCAATTTCGACGTTGTCGATCTTCTTGGTTTGAAAACCCGCCGCGGATACCGTCAACGTGTACAGGCCTACCGGGAGATCCACGAAGAGATAGTCACCATTCGCGGATGACGTCGCGCTAAGCGTCAAGCCGGTGGAGGGGCTATTCAATTGGAGAGTCGCTCCGGGCAGGGCGGCGCCGGAAGCGTCGGTGGCAATCCCGGCCAAATTGCCGCGAAAATTCTGTCCAAACGCACTGAAGGTGAGCAAGCCCACAAGAGCAAGTCGAGCGAGAATCATGAGAACTCCTTTCCGACTATCCATGACGAACGAACTATCGCTAACCAACTGTGATCGAAGGCGCACAAACTACGTGGGCGTGCGACTAGTGAGGGATATCCCCGGTTTCTTGAGTGTACTCCCAATCGCTTCCTTTCGGGGGCCTCGCTAGGCGGTCTTCGCGACCAAGTTCATCGACATCCTTCTGAATATCGATCGCCATTTCTCTTCGTAAGGTTGCAACCGGCCATACACACTGCCCGGCTAGCCATACAGAGACCATCTGGGCGAAGTATTTCAAATAGGACTTTCACCGGGGGGGCGATTGGCAGACCGTCCAGCCCCTCACCGTTGGTCGATGGATGGGGTGGTGTCCGCTGCATGCCGATCGCAAACCCATCTTCCTGGTAGATTCTGGCAGGAGCGTGTCCTACTGCTACGGCTTTGGCCCGCGGCGGCGATGTAATCCGCATTGCCGAGATGTATCACTACGTAAGGTTCCCGTAAGCCTTGGCGCTGCTGCGCCAATGGCGTAGCTTGGCGCCGTTGTTGCAGCAAGCCACGGATTCTTGATCGGATGAGGCTGTTGCCTACCTGCGGCGGAAGAGAAGGGCGATGTCAACATGACCTTCGTGCTGAATTTCTTCGACGAATTGCGGCGGCGTGCGCCGGTGGGAAAATGATCGGAAGGAAACTTGGAGTTGGTGGGATTCCGCTTGATAAATCGTCGCGCTTGTGCGAACGCCTGACAAGGGGCATTATCGTGCGGTTTTAAATTTCCCGGAACGAAATTGTGCGCGCTGCCGCCAGTCGCGCGAATTTCGTGCGAATCCTCACTGGCCCCTTTTCAGCGCCAAATGGGAGTTCTCTTCGATCGCCGGTTTTCGTTCTAGAATGATCTCAGTTGAACGGTGACGGCTATGGTCGGCCGGCGATTAAGGAGTAGTTATGCGATTTGTTTTAGCCCTGTTGATGATCGGAGCCTGCGCGTTTGCTCAGGACGCGGGAATACCAGGTTTAGCCGCGAAACTTGGGCATCAGCTCGCGAGCCGCCAGCTCAAGAAGGTCGCGGTGCTTCAGTTCACCAATAAGCAGAACTATGATGCGCACTTAAGCGCCCATCTGGTGGAGCAAATCAACCGTGAGATTGTGGCGCAGGTACCGGGCATCGTGGTTGCCGGCCAGGAGCAGAGCGACGCGGTGCTACGCCAGATGCGCTTGGTTGACGCTCCCGAAATCAACACCAAGGATCTGGAAACCATCGCGACGCAGCTGAATGTGGATGCCATCGTGACTGGAACCTTTGACGCCAGCGGCCAAACGGTCGCCATCGATGCCACCATCTTCGACGGGAAGAGTTCTTATATCATCGGCGCCGCCAGCGCAAAGCTGGACCGGGCGGCTCTTGACGCCTTCTTGGTGGAAAGGAAAGGGCCGTCGGCGCCTATGATCGCGATTCCGTCAGGCATGCAGATCGACGTCAAAATGAATGAAAAGGTCGATGCGGCCGAGGCGCGGAACGGAAAGACTGTTTCCGCGGCGCTCGAAAACGATCTCGTGGTCACGAACGTCCTGCTCGCAAAGCGAGGGACCGAGGTGAAACTCCAGGCAACCAGTCCCGATGGCATGGAGTTGCATCTTGCGCTCGCCTCGATGACGCTGGCCGATCAACGGGACGTGGTCCTCCGTTCGGACCAGATTATCAAGCAGTCAACCATGGTTCGGCCGAAAAGCGCAAAAGAAGGCAATGGCGGGACGAGTGCCGACACGCCGAACAACGCTCCCGCGCAACCCAAGCCGGGGGAAGCTCCAAATAACGCGCAATTTGCTTTTCACTTGAACCAGGACGCGCGGTAGTGCATGTAAGAATGCGAAACCCAGTTATATTTCGGTCGGGCGGATCAGATCTGAGCCGACCGATTGAATTTTCGCCGTTCGGTTGCCTGACAATGAAGATGATTCTATCGGGGGGAAGATGATTCTATCGGGGGTGCTCACGGGCGAAACCTCACGCGAGGCAGCACCGCCGGCGTGAGCACTGCGGATAGAATCTGTTGAACTGAGCCGCCCGGGATTTGGCAGGGCAATTGCTCTTATGGGTATTGAATCGACTTTTTAATGTTAAGGTATCTTTGACATTACTGCGCAGTCGTGGATCGTCGAAGGATCGAAGAGGCGTCGCATGCCAATTGCCCTGCCAAATAGTAGCATGTGCCAGCTTTCTTAGCGCCTGCGGCTTAGTTCAATTCACATTAACGTCCAGAATGCCGCGTGGTGCGTCTTCGATCAGTGAGGCTCGGTCAGTTCCCCGCGTCGCCGTTTACGTCCCAGTGGATTGCCAGCGCGATGCATTTGTCCGTCCGCATTGCCGACTTGTAATATCAGAGCGCTGCCGCTCTCGTGTGTTCGCAAAGCGACGCCCTTGTCCTCAAATCGCTCCTTTCCTAGAAGTGAACCTGCAACGTAAACTGCATTTGCCTTCCGTCCTGGGCAGAATTCGGCTGGCCGAAGAGCGGTGACGTGATGACGTCCACGTAGTTGTTGAAGTTGGGATGGTTGAGAACATTGAAGGAATCGAGGCCGATATCCACGTCTATCTTGCGTTCGCCCCGCTGAATAATCAGTTTGCGCCCGAGGTGCACGTCGATCGAGAATTGACCCGGACCTTCCCCGGTGTTGCGCGTTGCGCCCGGAGGCCGATCGTTCGCGATGCCGTCACCGTTGTTGTCTTGTCCCGTGGTGATGTTGAACGGCAGGCCGGACCGGATCGTCGTCAGCGTGCCGAACGTGAAACGCCACGGCACCTGCACTGTTCCCGAGAGCCCGAAACGGTTGCGGGCATCGTTGTTGGCCCGGCCCCACTCCGGCCGCAGGTCGTAACTGTTCGCGGGGAGGAGCGAAGTGAAGAGGTTATTCCCCGCAGTGCCGGTCCCCGGCGGCGGCGGAAAGGCGGCGTTGGTGTCATCGTAAAGCCAGGAAAGCGTGTATTGCGCAAAGAATTGAAATCTACGATTGGGGGGACTCTTCAGGGTCCAGTTGACGACGTTTCCGCGCGAAGAGGCCGATGATTCGATGTGATAAATGTCGCCTTGATCCGGGTAGGGCCGAAGCCCCGAAGCAGGCAAGGGAGCATTGATATCCCGCGCGCGGAAGAGGTGATTACCGCGCTGATAGGTATAGTCTGAGACGAGCACGAAGCCTGCCGGAAGCTGGCGGTCGATGGTCGCACTGGCCTGATAGACTCGTGGAAATACGAGGTTGGGATCGATGCGCCACACAGCGCTCGGGACCTGCGAACCGAGTCCCATTGGATCGGGAACTGGATGGGTCGCCGCAGTTATCCGAAAGCGAAGCGTGTGTTGATTACCGCCGACTCCGGCGGCAGTAATGGAGCGCGAGTGCGGCTATGGAAATGGGAGCTACAGCAGCTGGCCGACGAAACCGGGCTGGAAATCT
>JBEKBK010000341.1:0-9235 GCA_050015435.1 Bryobacteraceae bacterium | reverse complement strand
CGCGCGGGCATTTTCAAATGCAGCGGACGATCTGGCCGAGGCCCACCTTCGCTGGGGCGCTCAAATTCAAGGTTTGATCACAAATCGCTCTTCGCCGGATCAATTTGCGGGGCTAAAAGACCAGCATCAGCCCGACGCAATCAAGGAAGTGATCGAGTGGCCGCCAGCGGGGCACGATGCTAAGCATTCATAAAATCCTTGTTCCCATCGTACTCGCGGATTCTTCCCGGCACGTTGTGCACCCGGCCGTGACTGGCGCGCAGCTTTCATACGGAGGTGATCCTGCTGCACGTGGTGACACCTCTCAGCTATCCCGCCGGTATCCGGAGCGCGGGCACGAGATCACCGCGAGGGATTTGCATGCGCACATCGTCCAGCGGGATCTGGAGCAAGCGCTACGGCCGGAGTTCGACGAGATTACAGTTACACGTGTGCTGCTGAGGGGCGACCCGGCCCACGAAATCGTGAGGACGGCTCGCGATCAGAACGTCGACCTGATCGTAATGTCAACCCGCGTCGAGGGCTCCCTCTACCGTTTTCTGCTGGGCCCAGTGACCGCGAAGGTACTGCACGAAACCCACTGCCCGCTCTGGACAGGCGCTCACCTGGAAGATACGAGCCAGTTCTCGATTCGCCATGTGCTCTGTTCGGTAGGTCTGAACGGGCACAGCCGCCACACCGCGTCGCTTGCCGCCGAAATGGCCGCGGCCGGTTTCGCCACCGAAGAGATCGCAAAGCTTCAACCGGATGTAGGTACGAGGGCCGAGGTGATCATCGACAGGGGCAATGTCCCGGAGCCGTTGAACCGGGCGGCGGAGCGAACGAAGGCTGACGTGCTGTTCATCGGACACATTCCCTGGCGTAGCCATCTGGGGGACAATGGCAACGGCTATGGGACCATTCGGGAGTCGCACATTCCAGTCCTGAGCGTCTGAAAGGTTCGTGCTCCTGCAGGACCGGTTCACAATCGTAATCAACTTAAGACTCTGGGACCGGCTTAGTATGAAGTTGTAGGCGCGGTTAAGGTAGCCGATATCGGCGCCGGAAAAGACTGCGCCGAGAAAGCAGGTACCTGGTGACCGCCTCCCGTTCGGACGCGCTGGTGCTCTTCGGTGTCACGGGAGATCTCGCTCATAAGATGATCTTCCCGGCACTCTATGCGTTGGCAAAACGAGGAGCCCTCAAGGTTCCGATCATCGGCGTGGCTCTTCCAAAGTGGAATCTGGAGCGTCTGCACAGGCGCGTGACGGATAGCATACGGCGATCGGGCGGCATTGATAACCGGCGCGCTCTTCATCAGCTTCTGTCATTGCTTAAATACGTGAGCGGGGATTATAAAGACCCGGACACGTTCGCGGCCATAAAGAGCGCACTGGGCAATGCCCGGCGCCCGGCGCATTACCTCGCTATCCCTCCCTCGCTTTTTGAGACGGTGATCAAAGAACTTGGCGCGGCGAAGTTGGCCGAGAACGCGCGCGTCATTGTTGAAAAGCCGTTTGGGCGTGACCTGGCTTCCGCTCGCGAGCTGAATCAGGTGGCGCGTGAGGTGTTCCCGGAAGACTCGATCTTCCGCATCGACCACTTTCTCGGGAAGGAGGCAATCATGAATATCCTCTATTTCCGTTTCGCCAATTCCTTCCTGGAGCCGATTTGGAACCGCAACTACGTGGCCAGTGTCCAAATAACGCTATCCGAGGATTTCGGCGTCGCGGACCGCGGACCGTTTTACGAAAGCGCCGGCTGTCTGCGCGACGTGGTGGAGAACCACCTTTTCCAGATCGTCGCGCTACTTGCCATGGAGCCGCCGTCGGATAGGGATTTTGGAGCCGTGCACACCGAAAAGGCCAAGGTGTTTCAAGCCATGCGTCCTCTGAAGCGTGACGACTTGGTGCGCGGCCAGTATGCTGGCTACCGGGAGGAGCCAGGAGTCGCGAAGAACTCCGACGTCGAGACGTTCTGCGCCCTGCGGCTTTTCATCGACTCATGGCGCTGGGCGGGAGTGCCGTGGTATCTGCGATCCGGCAAATATCTGCCTGACACCGCCACCGAGATTCTGGTGGAGTTGAAAGTGCCGCCACAGAGGCTTTTTGCAGACTCAGCGCCAGTGAAAGGCCGGACCAACTATCTTCGTTTCCGGCTCTCCCCCAGCGCGGACATCGCCCTCGCGGCTCGCGTCAAGCTCGTGGGGAAGGAGTACGTCGGGGAGCAGCGGGAACTCTACCTGCTCGAAGACCAGACGGGAGAAGAAGCGCCCTATGAGCGGCTCTTGGGCGATGCCATCGCGGGGGATGGAGCGCTCTTCACCCGCGAGGATGCCGTGGAAGCCGCGTGGGCCGTGGTGGATCCAGTGCTGAAAACGCACCATCGCGTTCGTCCCTACCGGCGCGGCACTTGGGGGCCGAAAGAGGCTGACGCGATCATCGCTTCAGACGGCGGTTGGCACAATCCCAAACCCAAGCAGGCATCCTTATGAGGGCCAATGATCGGTAATTCAGTAAAGGAAGTTGTGCATTCCGTCCCCAACCATAGAGGCAGCAGTGGCTACTATATACGGTCTGTCGTCTGGGCTCCTGGCGGACGCTCGTCAAGGGTGCTCAGGTTCACGATCGCGAGCGGCAAAATCGTCAACGCCGATATCATCGTCGATCCTGCGCGGCTACGCGAGCTTCAGGTGACAGCTCTCAATGGATGATGCGAAAACGCCAGGCGGCTGGTTTGGACTCCGAATGGGCCCGCTCTTGGATCTGCAGTGTTCGTCGCGATTATCATGCCTGCGCCAGCGGAGCCGCGTCGGCTGCCTGATCCGCAAGTCGCCTGACCAGGCGCAGGACCAGCCGCATTCCCCAGCATCTGCTCCTGAGCACAGGCCATCATAATTACTTAGGGTTACGCGCAAAGGCCCGGACGCCAGGCTTACCAAGGTGGTATAGGCCTATCGGATCGCGATCAGCAGGCCGCCGCTTACGCCGATTGATCGCTCATGCCCCCGCCCAAAATTGTACTCGTAGCCCGGTTCGATGAACCAGCCGAATCTATGCTTCACGGAGGGCCAGTACATAAAATCCAGTACGGCTTCAGCGGCGAACGAATTCGTTGTCACGCCGTATTGCCTCGTGTGAACCCACTCCGGGCCAAGGCCGACCATGAACTCCGCTTTTTTAGAGAGGGTCCAAGGCTTCTTGAACAGGAGGTCGGTATCCCATTCTGTCGAGTGACGGGTGAAAAGCGGCGTAATGCCCGCCTCAATTTCCAGCCAGTTCTCGATCGGCGTAACTTCAGCCGCGACATCCGCGCCGAAGCTCGATCCGCCGTCTTTGAGATTCCAGCTACCGGCTCCCCCAAGCTCGACGATTGCGACAGGATCGGGCTCCTTGTTGACCGCTTGCGCGAAGACGTTTCCAGAGCCAATAAACAAAGATGCTATCAATGCGAATTTTGCCAAGTTCACTCTTACAGAATGGGGCCTATAGTGGCTATAGGGTCAAGCGCATGAATTTAGACGGGCGGCTGAGTATCGGCGATCTCTCAAAGGATGCCGGGGTCAAGGTTGTGACTATCCGGTACTACGAACAAATCAAACTCATGCCGGCGCCGCCGCGAACGGAAAGAAATTACCGCGCCTACAAGCACGAACACTTGCACCGGCTGCGGTTCATTCACCGATGCCGGAGTTTTGGGTTCACGCTTGACCAGATCCGCGATCTTCTGCGCCTGTCCACTCAACCCAAGCAGAAGTGTTCCGAGGTCGATCGAATTACTGCGAACCACCTGAAGGAAATCGAGCGGAAAGTCGCAAACCTGCGAAGGCTTGCGGCCGAGCTGCGCCGAATCAAGCGCCGGTGTCCTGAAAAAAGCCTTATCGGCAATTGCCGCATTCTGCAAGCTCTGTCGCCTGCTCCCATCGGCCCGACCTAAAGCGGGGGCGATCCGCGCACTGATAGATTCAGCAGGCCGGCGGGAAGCGGCGCAGATGGTCGCGGAGCTGATTGCGCACGCGCCGGAACATCGCCAGGCGTTCGTTCTCCGATCCTCCGGCAGCGGCCGGATCTTCGAAACAGCCGCACGCCGGAACTTGTAGGATTCCAGCGATGGGTCGTTCGACGTGCCGATCTCTGCATGTCCTGGGCGGAGTACAGCCAGGCGCGCTTTCGGCCGGAGCGGGTCCCTCCTGAGTAGTTCCGTGTTAATCGGCGCCCGCCAACTTTTTCCATTCGCCGCGATACCAATAGTACGCGACCGAACCCTTTCCAACAAACTGGTCCTCAATGCCCTGATGATCGATGGGAGGCGGTTCGGGCCCTCCATACGCTCGATAGTGGTCGATAATGAACTTGCGGTCAACCGGCTGGATCGCGCGAGAGTAGGCAATCCTTCCGTTACCAGCGCCTTGCAAGTCGTTCTTGTCTTCGCCTGCGGCCAGTTCGTCTGGCCGGCGATCCGAGGCGTCCCGGAATACGAGAATTGCGCTCGATTCATGCACCGAGCAAAGCACGGCCCAGCTTGTTTTCCCCTTTTCAAAAAACTCCCCTTGAATGACGTTCTGAGGCCGGCCATCCGACGGTTCATTGAACGTCTGTTGCGGAACCAGGCACCCACGGTTCTCAAGCACCCCACGAATTGCGATCGGTAGGTTCGAAAATGCATTCAATGGCAACCGTCGAATCTGCTTCGCTGCAGCTTCGAATTGCGCCGCGCCGTCTTCGGGAAGCCGGGCGCTCTGGGCGAGCATTCCTACCATTTGGGGATCGATCTTCGGGAAAATCCAAGCTTCATCCAGGTCGGGATCGAGCGCCTCCGCTCTGGCGAAATACTCCCGCGCAAGTGCTCCCAGCGGCGCATTTTCACGTCCTCGCATCAGAGAGGCGTTGTACTCGCTTTGCAACAACTTGATGGCCGCCTCAAGCAGAAACGCATTACTCGTGTTTTCCAGTACTTGGGTAGCGTGCCGCGCGAACTCCGGGTCGCGGCCGGCCGGATCCCGATACATTGACTGCGGGTCCACGGTGAGAATGGCGCCGGCATAGAGTAATCCCAAAGCCCGCGCATAGCTTTCATTCTCCGGCGCTTGTGCGACAGCTCTTTCGAGAGAGCTCACATACAAGGCGCGATCGGATTCCCGATAGAAGTTGGCGGCGTTCCAGAAAATGCGGGCATCGAATTGTTGTGGATTTACGGCGAGCTTCCACAGCCGGTTTATCTGGTCGAGTTGGTCTGGCGTCAGGTCGCCTGTTGACAAAGCTCCGTAAGGCGACGCAAGGATCTCGGAATTCGGCTCATGCTCCACGAGCCACAGAACCAGTTCCATCTTCAGTCTCCGGCTTTCCGGAAGCGCTGCTCGGTCCGCGCGCATGCAGTACGCGAGCAGCTTGAGACGCGCTTCGAAGTCTTCCGGATTGTCCGACAGCCGGCGCTCCAAAGCGTCGACATCCTGTGCTTCAAGTTCTAGCACGCCCTGAAGAGCGTCCACGTATGCGCGGCTAAAGACGGGCGGAGTCACCCGCAACGGACGCCGCGCCGCGGGGACTTGACTGGGCGGCTGGGCTGGACCGATCTGCGCTGTTAAGGGTACCGGGGGCCGAGCCGCCGTTTGGGCCCCTGCGATCAGCACCAGCACGGGGATGCTCAAGCTGAAAATCATCAGCTTCTGACGCAAATTCAAGCTCTGGCACAAGGCCCGGTGCCGATCGAGAATTCGCTCGACCCTTCGAGTCCCCAACGCGGAAACAGACATTGCGATCCCCAGGCGAAAGCGGCTCCGGGACCGATCGAGTACGCTGGCAAAAATACGCAAAATCTCCGCGTAGCGCTCCCGCGCGTCCGCCCCGGATGCAAGGGCCGCGGCATCGCTTAGCTGCTCACTCAGTTCCGCCAGACGCTTCTCAAGCCACCAACTGAGCGGATGGAACCAGTAGAGCGCCTTATTGACCGCGGCGATGACGCGGAGCAGATAGTCACCGCGCTGGATATGCGACAGTTCATGGGCGAGTACGAGATCGAGCTTTTCGATCGGCCAATCGCGCCAGTCGGCCGGCAGCAGGATGACGGGGTTCTTCCAGCCGAACGTCACAGGCACGGCCACGGCGGATCCACCACGAAGTTCTGGGAAGGTCAATAATCCGAGACCGAAGCACTGCTGATTCACGCGCTCAAGCAGGGGCGGATCGTCAAGCAGTTCCATTCCTCGAGAGATCCGGTGCATCAGGAGCCAGCCGACGAGGATTCTGAACGTCAGCATGCCGGCGACCAAGAAGTACATTATTGTGGCGATGGCGGACCAAGGTAAGCGGGGGCCGAACGACCGGCCTGGGGCGTTCGACGAACGCACAGCCGGTGGCGCCGTCTCACTGAGCTTGTTTCCCAGTTGCGGGCTCTGTGAGGCCACCTGCAGCCGAGAATTCTTGTCGACCCTAATCACGAAATGCAGCGGGATAGAAACGGATGGCGTTAAGACGATTGCAAGAGGCAGCACCAGCATCGCAGCCAACACAAGCCGCAATGTGGCGTATTGCAGGGCCGAGTTGCGGATCCGCAAGATGAGGAGCGCCGAACCAAACACGAGTCCCAGGACCACGCTGCGCACGGCGAAGTCGAACACGAATGCGGGAAACGCATCACACATTTGCAGCAGCGAGATCATTTCTTACCTAACGGGCGATCCATTTTCCGAGCAACCTTTTCGAGTGTTCTGCGATCGACGACCGAGTGATCCACCATGCCAACCAGCAACTGCTCGACCGAACCGCCGCAGAATTGGTTGATGATCTGCTTGACGGCGCGGGCGGCGAACGACACTTGAGGCGTGGCCGCGCGATAGCGATAACTGCGTCCGTCCGTCTCGTGAGACACAAGTCCCTTTTGCTCCAGGCGGCTAAGGACGGTTCGAATCGTGGATTCCTTGAGTTGCCGTTGAGATGATGCCGCTTCGCGGCATTCCTCCGCTGTGCAATCAGGATTGTTCCAAACGTGGTTCATCACCAGATGCTCCAGCTTTCCAAGGCGGCTGTCTCTTGAGATGTCGCTACACGTTGTAGTGCTACTCAAAGTAGCATATACGGCGCTCGATTACAGGCCCGCTGGGATGGCAAATGAGGTTTCGCGTTATCCTTGTGATCACCGTGCGGGCGGCGCCGCGGACCAAAATGGTTCTGTTACTACGACTCAAGCGGTAACGGAAAGCACGGCTTAGGAACCGTCGGCCGTCATGGGGGCCAACACAGATCGGCGACACAAGTCTTCTACATAACAAAGCCGGTGGGCGACCACGATCAAACCCTTCTTCCAGCTTCACCGGGCATGGTTCCGGATACGGAATCGATTTCCTTGAAGCGAGCCAGGCCTGCGTGAAGAATGACATCTCGTTTGCGTTGAGCGTGGGGTAGGCGCCACCAGCGCCCGCATTCCCGCAGCGCGGACCAGGGTCGGATTGGCCGGTCGCTCGCGGTTGATCTGAAAATACCCAAACAACCACGAGAAGGCACACGTTGATCTTGTGTTGAATGAAAATAGTTATTCCTCCTGAGCATGACCGCTCTGTTGAAGACGCGTCGGCAAATCATTGATTCCACGAGACCGAAAAAACGCGTCTTCATTAGTTTGGGTGGGCCGACAAACTGCTCAACACCGCGTGAGCCGCCGTTCCGGCAATAGGCCAACGTGTACTCCGCATGCAGAGTACCTTCGGGTAGGCAGACAAATACAACCGCGTCGTCGCGCTCACTCGATTTCATGAAGGGTGGAAGGAAAGTGATTCCTATTCCTTCTCGCGCAAATTGGAGGCACTCGTAAAATGTTCGGACTCCCTCCGCCGTTTTCGGACGGTATCCTTGTGCGGCGCACGAAGCCATAAAACTGTCGTATAGAAACGGATCGACATAGCAGCGGAGCCATACTACGGGTTCATTCTGCAACTGATCGATTGGGACTTGCGTGTTGTGGGTCAGCGGGTGCTTGGAGCCAAGGACCAACGCGAAGCTGTCGCGGAACAACTTCATACATTGAAGATCGGAAAGATGAGGATCCGAGAGCGGTCCCGTCAAGAACGCAGCGCGTAAAGTTTGTTTGACAAGATCATCATGCAGATTAACAGCTTCGGAGCTGACGAATTGAAATTCCGTTGATAGAAGACCATCCCTACGCGCGTGAGAAATAAGCGCCGCCAGCCAGGGAAGGTTCATAGAACTCGAATATCCGATCCTGAGCGGTCTGAGGACGCCCGAATAACTTCGCCGCACGAGCGCGACGACACGCTCGCTCTCCTTGATTAAACGAGCTGCTTCGGCAACAAAGACCCGCCCGGCCTCCGTCAATTCCACGGTACGTTTGAAAAGCCGAACATCGAGATCGCGCTCCAGGCTCTTGACCGCGCCGCTGAGGGCGGGTTGCGAAATGTGCAGTGTGGCGGCGGTTCGGCCGAAGTGCAGTTCTTCGGCGAGCGTCACAATTATTCGGAGAATACGTTCGCTCAGAATCATTCATGCGGGCGGCAATTCCAGCCTCTGCATGTAGGACGGAGCGAGAAGCTGGAGTGACGATTTCCGCGCTGTTAAGTTTTGTAAAATACCCGCGGTGATGAAGCCAATTGGACGGCAACGGGGGCTAGAGGTCTTAGCCCTTATTGCGCCGCGTGGGGTTTCGCGAATTGCGCGTCGAGAAAATCGAGCGCGTCCCTATGTGGCAGCGGCACTACTTCCACCTTCTCGCCGAGGCCCATCGCCAGATCCGTTTTTTCGAGATAAGCCGGCCACTTCGGAAGCGCCTTGCCGTTGGGATCGCCGGTAGCTGCGAAGTTCACCCAATACGATGACATTTCGTCGCTAAGCTTCTTGTCAATCGACGTCCCGCCTTGAAGGTTTTCGAATACGTAGGCGATTTCGGAGGCGTGATACGCGCCCAGTTTCACGCCAAATTCGCCGGGGGGCACCTTGCTGAAGTAATAAAGGTAGACCTTGGATTTGCCGGTCTTGGTCTGCAGGCGAGCCCAGGTGCGCATCTGCCAGCCGAAGATTTGATCACGCATCGCGGCGGCCGAAGACTTCTTCGCTGCGTCGTCGGAATCAGCCGGGTAGATTTTCAGGTACGCGTCGGCTTGATCACCTAAGCGCGATTTAGCCGTCGCCTTGAATCCCGCGGCCTGAACATTGCCCGTCACGAACGCGGTACCTTCATCGGCATTCGAGCCCATCAGTAGCGCTACGTCGTTCTGTTTGCCTTCGGCCTAAATCGACCGGACGTCTTT
>JBEKBK010000340.1:0-9304 GCA_050015435.1 Bryobacteraceae bacterium | reverse complement strand
ATCCGGGCGATAGTATTGGTTAATAATAGGACCAAAACCGAAACCAAGCTGCGGATTATTTGGATCGATGTATCGATTGAAGATCCGATTCTGTACTTCGGTAGGCACGGTCCAGATGTCGTATCGCAAGCCTAGATTCAGAGTAAGATCGTTGCTCACTTTTACGTCGTCTTGAAGGTATTCGCCATACTGATACCTTATATTCGTGGTGGGCTGTTGACCGGAGGGGAACGAATGCAGCGCGAGTGCCATTGTACTCGGCGCATCGTTCAGGAACTGCGTGAGCGAGGAATAGGAAATCGAAACCGGCGTAATCTGTATTTCGATGCCTTTCTGGCGCTCCACGATGCCGCCGAATTGAATGGTCTGCCTGCCATGGACGTACGCCACTCCCTCTTGGAACGTCGTATAGTTTCCCCACCAATGGAGGTCTTTCGAGCCGGCAGAGCTCCAGCCGAACGTCACATTCCCGAAGTTTGGGTCTGACAATAAATTATCGATCCGGTCCATGTTGACGTTGTTGAAAGCGGCCCGCGTGTTTTCAGTCCAGTGCGCCGATGACCGCGTGTACGTGACATTCACGGCATCCCCGAGGTCGTAGTAGTGGCGTGCATTGGCGGCAAGGAGAGCCGGCGAGGTCGCATCGGGCCGGGAGCGAATGTAGCGGACAGCAATGATATTGCTCTGGTTGATGTAGTAGTCGAGCCGGTACACGCCGTTGTCATCCTTTTGCACGTTACTCGCCGCGCCGAAGTATTGAGAGGTGGTGGCCGTGGGACTTCCCGCGGGCTGAGGCGCCTGCGGGAATAACGAGAAGAGTGGCGTGTACACTGCAGGAGCAATGCTGAGGAGGTAAGGGGAAGGAACGCCGCCAGTGATCGCCTTGGCGGTGGTCAGTGCCGCCCCCTCATAGCTTCCGAAAAAGAAGAGCTTGTTTTTCAATATGGGCAGCCCGGCTGAAACGCCGTAGTCGTTGAACGTGGTGCGCGGTCTGGCCGTCAGGAATTGGTTCCGCGCATCGAACACGCTGACTTCGTTTAATTCGTGCAGGCTTCCGTGATATTCGTTGGTGCCGCCCTTCGTGACGATATTGATGTTGCCCGACATGCCGCCGCCGACGGTCGCCGGGGGCGTGCCGCGCGCGGAACTGACTTCCTCGATTGAATCGTTATTCACCGCATTGATGAGACCGACGCCTTGATAGACGTTGTAAGCGGTAAACACGGTATTATTACTCGCATTAGTCCCGTCCACCGTGAAGTTGTAACCGGCGGATGGGAGACCATTGATATTGACTCCGCTGCCGCCGGGACTGGTGCTATTCAAGCTGGTAACCGCTGGTGGCTTCGTCGAGCCGGTGCTATCCGTCAGCAAATTGGACCAGTCCAGATGGTCGACCGGCAGGTCGTGCACCTGCGCATCGTTAAGAGCGGCGACCTGTTCTGCCGTCGTTGTGTCGAGGACTGCCACTTCGGCGGAAACGTCGACACTTTGCGTCTGCTGCTGGATTTCAAGTTGAATGGGCAAATCCATTACTTGGCCGGCTGACAACTCCAGGCCTGAGCGGACTGCATTGTTGAATCCGGTTTGGGAAACCGTCAATCGATATGCTCCCACGGCGACGAAGTCGAAAGAAAATCGTCCGTCCGGGCCGGCGACGGCCGTTCGCGCGACACCTCGGCTAAGACTTTCCAGTCTCAAGTTAGCGCCTGGAATAGCTGCACCGGATGCGTCGGTTACGATTCCGCTGACGGTCGCGGTCGTGAGCTGAGCATGAGCTTGCGACATCATGCAGATCGCTCCACAAACGCAAATCAAGAAGCGTCGCAGTTTATTCATTTATCTGCCCCCAAGAGACGTGTTCGTCGTGACTTTAACCGGCGCTCCAGAACAACGCCGCCGGGAAAAGTCACCCTTAAAGCGCAGTTATTATATAAACGACCATCTGCGAAGTCAAGGGGGATTCGTGCGAGCGTGTTGCTAGGCGAAGTCTCGGCTTTGAGGGCGGCACAAGGGCGCTTACTGGAGAGCGGCCACGAGCGTCGGCTCTTCGCCGATTTCTTTCATGCAGTCCAACACCTTACGTGCGTAGACGGGCCGTGGATTATATACGCGGATCTTTTCCGCAACTGATTTCCCTGCGTAATAGCGCCCCGAGCCAAGCTGGATCGCGATAAAGCGAATCGCCGCTACATGGGAGGCAAAGGTAGCCTTGCCGTTATCCCAGCCGAATCGATTCCAGGTATCGTGATCGTATTTTCCGCCCGAGGTCTCCACGAATTCTATACAAACGAGCAGCGAGGGAGGTATGCGATTCGCTTCGGCCATCTGCACAATTTCCCGCGCATAGTATGGCTTGGCGAAACGGTGGTCATGCATGAACGCCGTGAGCCGCTCCACGGTTGGCGTATGGAAGGTGGGTTTGATCGGCGGAACGTCCGCAACCGTACAATTCGGCATCCACGCGTTCAGCGCCAATGCTATGAAAATCAGCTTAGTATTAGGCACTAAACGCTTGGATTCAACCTTACGCGTAACCGTACAAACGTAGCGGTTAACTGCAATGGATCGGGACCATCTGATTCGAATTCGAACGATCAAAATAATGATCCTCCAAGAAGTGGCTGGTTCATAAGTAAACGGATTAGCGGATCGAAAACCTGGAAACCTGATGTTTGGCGACGCGTTCAGCCGCCAAGACTGCTTGGAGACGCCGAAAGAACGAACTCCACTAGTTTAGCATCCGCGGCTGGCACGATCGCCCAAAAACTGAGACCTTATCTATAGAGGTCCACGCATATGAGGAGTGTCACCAGCCGCCGTGGCTTCATCGCCGGCACACTCGTGCTTTCGACGCAGGCGCTTCGAGCCCAAGCCTTGCCGAGCCGCTTGCTTGTCACGCCGGTCGATTCGGCGCCCTCTTCGGTTGCGCCGGGGCTGCGTCCGCTCCAATTGCGTTCGGAGCGCGACGCGCTACTTTACATTCCGGAATCTTCGAAACGGTATCCGAAGGCGCCGCTGGTTGTATCTCTCCACGGCGCGACGCGGAACGCCGACCGCGGTATCGACCTGCTGAAATCCCTTTCGGATGAGCACGGCTTTCTGCTGCTCGCGCCGGCGTCTGAGGATCGGACTTGGGATGCAATCGACGGCTCCTATGGACCCGACGTCGCGTTCATCAATCGGTCACTCGCTAAGACGGTGGCGTTGAGAAGAATCGATCCGGCGCGGATTGCGATGGCTGGTTTCTCGGATGGAGCCTCCTATTCGCTGTCGATCGGGCTCGCCAATGGAGACGTGTTCGCGGCCGTATTCGGTTTCTCGCCGGGGTTCATCGTGCGCGGCCCGCGCACAGGCAAACCTCCGGTCTTCATCTCTCACGGAACGCAAGACCCGGTGCTGCCCATCGAACTGTGCAGCCGGATGATCGTGCCGGAACTGAAACAGCAGGGCTATCGCGTCACTTACCGCGAATTCGAGGGCAAGCACACTTTGCCTCCCGAAGTCGCGGCGGAAGCGATACGGTGGTTTATGGACCCCGCGTGATTTACGGCGCGGCCAGTACCGGCTCCACCACCGCGAACGCCGCTACCAGCGGGTTCACCAGGCGATGGTAATCCGCGAGGCTCATATGGATCACATCCCGATGGGTGCCCGCACTGAATCCCATAAACTCCACGCCCGCGATACTCTCATCCATCAATACCGGCATATTGAACCAGTTTCCGAATGGCGGCATCGCGCCCACCTCTCCATCCGGGAACAGCGCCGCTATCTCGGCCTCCGTGGCCAGCCGGATTTCCGTGAGCCCGAGGAGCCTGCGCACCTCACCGAAGTCGGCCACGTAGTCCGACGGTAACGCCAGCATCCCGTATCCGTTGTCCCCGAAATAGATGACGGTCTTGATCAGGTTATGCGCTGGCATCCGCTCCGCCGATGCAACTTCGCGCGCAGTGTAGGCCGGTGGGTGAATCGAATGCGAGTAGCGAATCCCGTTTTTCTTAAGATATGCAATGCATCGCTTCATCATTTTCATGACAGAACCTCTCGTATCCGATAGTGCAACCCTCTCGCCACACGACCCAAGGCGCGCGATTGCGGGCAATTCGTAGATCGCGAGGTTCCCAAGTACGGCTTATGCCGCAGCTGGGTCGCGCGATTTGACGCAATCAGCGTCTGGCGGCGCGGTAAATAGCTAACCCCCAACACATCCTCATGGGCACGGACTTGCTGGTTAAGGGGCAAAGGAGGAAGGAAGTATGAAGCCAATCATTCGTTCCTTCGCGTTGCCGTTACTGTTCGGCATTCCTTGTCTTTGGGGCATCGACCCAGCTCATGGCGCGCAAGTGCTCCGGGAGCAGAATTGTCTCAATTGCCACGCTGCGGGTGAGTACGGCTCAGGCGTGGCCCCCGATTTAGGACGTCGTGCTTCCACCAACGATACGCCGGCGGCATTGGCAAGCCGAATTTGGAATCATATGCCGATCATGGCTCCCGCCATGACCGAGGACCGCGTTCCTCGTCCGCAAATGAGCGAACGGGACGCGGAGGATCTGTTTATTTACCTGTATTCTCTTCACTTTCCGGATAATCGCGGCGACGCACGGCGAGGCCGGCAGGTGTTCGCGGCCAAGAACTGTGCGGGCTGTCACTCGCTCAACCCGGAGGGCAATATTGACGCCAAGCCGGTCAGCGACTGGAAGCCTTTCGACGGACCATTCGCATTAATTCAGGAGATGTGGAACCACTCCTCCTACATGAAGAATGCCTTGGCGAAGCGATCCAATCCCGTGCTTTCCATCACCGGACAGCAACTGGCGGATCTAGGTGCTTACGTTCAAGCTCTGCAACAGACTCGCTCTTTCGCGGAAGAAAAGCCTGCGGCGACGCTAACGGATCCCCTGGCAGGCAAACCTTTGTTCGACGCGAATTGCGCACAATGTCACAGCCAGTTGGTATCTCTGGAGGACCGTTTGTCGAACCGGACCATTACAGAGATCGGAGCGGATCTGTGGAATCACGCCCCTCGGATGCTGGCTATACCGATGATGGCTCCGGACGACATGCGCCAGATCGCCGCATATGTCTGGCAATTGCAGTATGCGGGCCCTCGCGGCACTGTCGCGGGAGGAGCGCGGGTGTTCGCGGACAAGGGCTGTGCAACCTGTCATAGCGATCCGGAGACAGGCGAGCCGGTGATAGGGCGTGACAAAGTATATACTCCGTATTCCATGATCTCCCTCGGCTGGGACCACGATGTGCGGGTCCAGCGGGACCTCCAGAGGAAGGGAATGGCTTGGCCGCGTCTCTCTCCGGCCAACATGTCGGACCTGTTGGAGTACATCAATTCACGGCCGTAGGACGGTAGAATCGAACCATGTCCGATCTTCCCGCGCTCTGGCAAGAGCATACGGACCACGAATTCGTCACTCGCGATACCGAGGCGACCCTCGCGACGATGGTCGACGACGCCTACGTCAATCACGTTCCGGTGATGACTGGTGGACGAGGTAAAGACGCGTTGCGCGCCTTCTATTCGCAGGACTTCATCCCGAGAATGCCGCCTGACACCACGCTTACCCCCGTGTCACGCACGGTGGGCGAGAACCAGCTCGTAGACGAAATGATCTTCTCCTTCACTCACACCGAGGAAATGCCATGGATGCTACCTGGTGTGCCGCCGACGAACCGCTTCGTGAAGGTGCCTCTGGTCGTCATCGTGAAATTTCGTGATGGAAAGCTTGCGCACGAGCATATTTACTGGGATCAGGCCTCGGTGCTGAAGCAGATTGGACTCCTGACAGACCCGGCGCTTCCGGTCTTCGGAGCCGAGGCCGCCGAAAAAGTATTGGCGGGCTAAAGACGCGACGGCCGCCGTCTCGTCAGGAAATAGGCGGCCGTCAGCACGCCCAGCCAGGGCAATCCGGCAATGATCGTTACCCGCATTCCCTCAATCCACCAGGTGGTCGCGAGGATGGCGATGATCGCTGCCATTCCCAGAAGCGAAGTGTAGGGGTACCCGATCATCCGCACAGGTAAGCGTGGGTGGCCCGAGGCGTCCCACTTTGGACGGAAATAAAGATGCGTGAGGAAGATCATCAGCCAGGTGAACAATCCCCCGAACACTGAGATCCCGAACAAGTAAACGTAAACGCCATCAGGATACAGTAGCGCGACGACCAGCGCGAGCGCCAATCCCGCGGTTGAAACGACCAGCGCGGCGACTGGGGTCCCGCGCGACGAAACGCGGCCAAACGAAGTGGGAGCATACCCGCCGCGCGCCAGCGAGAACATCATGCGGCTGACCAGATACAGGTTGCAGTTCATGCTCGACGCAGCGGCGGTGATCACCACGAAGTTCACGACGTGGGCCGCGGCCGGCACGCCGATCAACTGAAACACCTTCACGAAGGGACTCGCGGTTATGTCCGCCCCAGGTTGAATCTGGTTCCACGGAACGATCCCGATCAGCACGACGACCGCTCCCACATAGAACAGAATCAGACGGCTGACCATGGAGCGCATCGCGCGCGGCACGGCTGTCTGGGGATCCTTCGCCTCGCCCGCGGTGACGGCGACCACCTCGGTTCCGATGTAGCTGAAAATCACGAACACCATCGCCATCCAGACGCCGCGCCAGCCGGTGGCGAGAAATCCTCCGTGCGCGGTGAAGTTCGAGAAACCGATGGCCGGCGCGGGGCCGAACCCGGCAAGTAGTGCCAGACCGAAAACGATGAACAGAACAATCGCCACCACCTTGATCATGGCGAACCAATATTCAAAGCTGCCGAAGCTCCCGACGCTGCGAGCGTTAACGTACAGCAGGGCGGCTGAGAATCCAAGAATCCAGAGCCACTTCGGAGTATTCGGGAACCACCACTGGCAGTAGATCGCGATGGCCGTCGCTTCGCCGCCGATGGCGATGCTTTGCGCGGCCCAATACGTGTAGCGGATGGTGAAACCTGCCCAGGCGTTCACATACAGTTCGGCATACACTCCAAAGGAACCCGCAGTGGGATGGGCGACGGCCATCTCCGATAACGCACTCATGAAGAGCAGGGCGATCGCCGCTCCTATCAGATAGCTGATGACGACGCCAGGGCCGGCGATGCGCACGGCAAGCGAGCTGCCGAGGAACAGTCCGGTACCGATCGCGCCTCCGATGGCGATCATACTGAGCTGGCCTGAGGAGAGCTGACGCGATAGCTGCTCGCCCTTTTCAATGCCGCCGCGAGCAGCGTCAGCCATGTTTAGCGGAGTTTGCCGCTGATGAACGCGGATAAACACAGATCCAAAAAGTTTCGCTTATCGGCGTTCATCAGCGTTAATCTGCGGCTCAAGATCGTCTTTCTCTTAGGTTTGGTCCGGTTCATACGCTTCGCCCGGACTACCCGACGGATAGAACGCGCCCAGCAGCTTGATCGTGGATGTCCCAGGATTCTCCACGCAATGGCGGACACCTATGGGGAAGTAAATGCTGCTGCCAGCCCCGAATTCACACGATTCGTCATCGGTGTGCACGATCCCGTGGCCTTCCAGGATGAAAATGCCTTCTTCGTAGGTGTGGTAGTGGACCGGGGCTTTGCTCGGCGGAATCCATCCCGCGAACTGGGTAATCTGTTTACAGCCGAGGTCGGTATAAACCAGGTAGCGGAACAGACGGTCCTGTCCGGCGCGAATGTCCTCGCGAAGGTCTTCATGCACCAGCAATCGCGGCGGCTCGCCCGACCCCACCGGCAGCGGACCCTCAACGATATGACGCTGCGGGTCCTCGGGGCAACACGAGTGGACAATACGAACTGTTTCCGCGCCCGTGTTTTCGATGCTGTAAACTGCACCCGGGGGGATAAAAATCGCGGCCCCGGCGCTGAGCGGGTATTCGAATCCGTTGACGCGGCATTTCCCTGCGCCGCTGGCGACGTACAGCACCTCTTCAGCCCTCGGATTCACTACCGCAGGCGACAGTCCGGGGGCGTAGTCGCTCACCGTCTGGGTGATGCGCTGAGCTCCGTTGCGTTGGGAAATGACGGTTCGGGCCGTCCAGTTGCCAAGAGTGGAAAACTGCCCGTCCTCGGCTGAATACACCCGGCACCCGCCGGTAAGAATTTTCATGCGCGCACCATCAGATCCAAATTGTCCTCGATAGCCTTCAACGCCACATTGACGTCTTCCAGAGTATTGTAAACGTGGAATGCAAAGCGCACTCCATCGCGACGCGTCGAAGCTGCGATTCCGCGCGCGGTTAGCTTGGCGAGCATCGCGGCGGCATCCCTGGCGCGGAGCACCACCAGCGGCCCCACACTCGATGACGGCGTTTTCGAATCGATGCGCAAATCGCGAACCCCCTTCAGGAATGCCGCCGTCAGCCGCTCGATCTGCGCGGCGACATTTTCTATTCCGATGCCGGCCAGCAGATCGATCGCCGGCCGCGCGAGATAAATGTTCGGGATGGGAGGCGAGCCGCCTTCGAAGCGCCGGGCGTCCGGCGAGGGATCGAGGGACTTCGTATTGAACGCGAAAGGCTCGCGTTGGGCCATCCAACTGGTCATAGTTGGCGTGAGTGTCTCGATGAGCTCGCGCCGCACATAAAGGAATCCCAGCCCCGGCGGGCCGAGTAGATACTTCAACGTGCCGGTGACGTAGAAGTCGACGTCTAGCGCTTTCACGTCGAGCGGGCGGGTCCCGCAATCCTGATAGCCATCGAGAAAAAGAAGAGCGCCTTGGGCGTGTGCGATCTTCGCGATCGCCGCCACGTCTGATCGGAACCCGTTGACGAAGGAGACGTGGGTCAGCGGCACGATTCGCGTCCGTTTATCGACGGCTCGTTCATAGCATTCGGTGGGAACGGTGTCGTTGACGCCGTCGAGAAAGTGGATCTCGGCTCCGCGCGGGCGCTGGGCGAGCCAGATGTGCGCCATGGTCGGAAATTCGTACTCGCTCAACACCACCCTATTGCGTCCTTCGAAGGAAAGCGCATTCGCGATCGGATTGATTCCTGCGGAAGCGCTGGTCAAGATAGCAACCTCGTCGGGTTGGGCGTTGATAAAGCGCGCAAAAAGGCCGCGCAGCCCCTCGTAGGCTTCCATCCATGCATCCCACGGCGCTGCCGAGGTCCGCCAACTTGCTGCGTATTCCTGAATCGCGGCTTCAACAGCGTCGCACAGCGCGCCTTGGGAACAGTTGTACCTGAATTATGCACGGACTGAATGCCGAGCGCCGGACTTGATGCGGTGCGATTGATCGGCTGCTGCGCTTCCCGCCACTGAGTTCCACCTCCATCTGGCGATCCCTGTTCGACCTTCCT
>JBEKBK010000339.1:0-9310 GCA_050015435.1 Bryobacteraceae bacterium | reverse complement strand
GACGGCGACGCCTTCGTCTTCATCGACCGGGAAACCGCACGCATCACCACTATCCTCGGCTATCCCACCCGCAGGCTCGCTCAGGTGGCCTGATCGGAAAATTTCAAATATGTTTGGCTAGAATTGTTCCGTGTAGAATTGAACATGCTGCCAACTCCGGCTACGACACAATCGGGAGAAGCTTCGGGCGAACTCCAGCGCAGCTTAGGACTATTCGACTCCACAATGATTGTCGCGGGGTCCATGGTCGGCTCGGGAATTTTTATCGTCTCTGCCGAAATGGCGCGCAACGTCGGCAGCGCGGGATGGCTGCTGGCGTCCTGGCTCATCACCGGCATACTCACCATCACGGCAGCGTTGTCGTACGGGGAACTGGCCGCGATGATGCCTCGGGCTGGCGGTCAGTACGTGTACCTGCGAGAAGCGTGGTCGCCGTTGTGCGGCTTTCTCTACGGGTGGACGCTTTTCATGGTCATTCAATCCGGTACGATCGCGGCCGTGGGGGTGGGGTTCGGGCGTTATCTGGCAATTCTTTGGCCTCGCCTCTCGGAAACGAGTTACCTTATTCCGCCGATCCACATCTTGCCGGGATACGCAATTTCGCTTTCGAGCGTTCAGCTGGTTGGAGTTTTGCTAATCGTTCTTCTCACCTGGAGCAACACGCGCGGCATCCGGCTTGGAAAAATCGTCCAGAACACGTTCACGTCGGTCAAGGTTCTGGCGCTTTTGGGTGTTATCGTCTTGGGGATTTTCGTGGGGAGGAACGCCAGCGCCATCCAGTCGAATTTCAGCAACATGTGGGCTCCGAAAGGATTCACGCCTATTGCCCCGGGCATCACACCTGAAACCTTGTTCGGGTTGATCGTCGCCTTATGCGTTGCGCAGGTAGGCTCGTTATTCGCGGCAGATGCGTGGAACAACGTCACATTCACTGCCGGCGAGGTGAAGGACCCACGCCGGAATGTGCCGCTCTCGCTCGCGTTCGGCACGCTGTTGGTCATCGGACTCTACTTCTGCGCGAATCTTGCTTATGTAATGGTTCTCCCCGTGGAGGCGGTACAAAAGGCGCCTTCGGATCGCGTTGCGGGAGAGATGTTGCAGGCTATTTTTCCGTCCGCCGGTGGAGCTCTGATGGCTGTAGCCATCATGATTTCGGCGTTCGGATGTATCAATGGAATGATCCTGTCTGGCGCAAGAGCGTACTACGCCATGGCGAAGGATGGTCTGTTCTTCTCGCGTGCCGGGACGGTGAATCATGCCCGCGTTCCTGGATCTTCGCTGGTCATGCAGGGCACCTGGGCGGCTGCACTGGTTCTGTTTAGAACCTACAATGCGTCCACGGGAACGTACGGCAATCTGTACAGCAATCTGCTCGACTACGTGGTCTCCGCGGCTCTTTTCTTCTACATCCTCACCATCGGCGGAGTCTTTCGCCTGCGCCGCCTTCGCCCCGAGGCCGAGCGGCCATATCGAGCCTTCGGTTACCCTTTTATCCCGGCCCTCTACCTGGTGACCGCCGCTGTTATTTTGGGCGTGCTCTTCGTATATCGTCCCGCGACGACGTTCCCTGGCATATTAATCGTAGCGATTGGTATCCCAATTTATTTTGCATTCGGAAAAGCGGCGGCTGGGAAAAAGATCTCCTGATCCCTTCTAAGTAGCGACCCGCAAAACGGAGCACGGCGGCAGAGTTACTTGCATTGCAATGAGGGTGCCGCCGCGCCCTTTGCGGGCTAGCCAGCCGTAAAGATCACGCCGCGCTTGACAATGAGTTACCCCTGCGTTACAAATTAAAGACACAGCTTTTCCTCTTCGCCCAAGTTCGGCCGGAGAATTCTTCTCGCCTCGAAAGCGTACCGTCCACCGTTCGGACGAATCCAAGCCCCGCACGCTGATACTCAGTTCCGGAGCAGGCGCGTGACGTCGTCCGGATAATCCTGGTCACTTGCTGAAACGCCAAAGGGAGTTGGGGATCAATCAAAATGCTTTCGTTTCTAAATCTTTATCCATTCCGAGGCCGTGCCATGCGCAACGTGTTGTGGTGCGCCTGTATCGCCGCCTTTCTGCTGCTAATCAACAGCGGCATCGTTTGGGGTCAATCAACGTTTGGAGAATTTGTTGGGACCGTAAAAGATCCCACTGGAAGCGTGATCGCCGGGTGCACGGTTACCATCAAGAACTCGGGAACCGGGGGCACTCGAACCGCCACGACGGATTCGGACGGAAACTATATCTTCGTCAACCTCGAGCCTGGCACGTACGAAATCACCATGGAATCGTCGGGATTTCAAAAGGCGTCTTTCCCGAACCTCGGTCTTCTCTCGCGGCAAACCATGCGCGTGGACGGCGCTTTGACGATAGGTACGCAGACGCAATCCGTCGAGGTGAGCACCGCGGTGGAAGCCCCGATCAGTACCGAGGTCTCGAACATCGCGGAAACCAAGCTGGGACGCGAATTGATCGATCTTCCGGTTGCGTTGGGCTCGCGCGCGACCGGCTCCACCAGCGCGTTCACGACGCTGACCACTCAGCCCGGCATTGAGATCGACAGTAGCGGGAATATTTCGGTGGCCGGCTCGAAGCCGAGTATGCTTTCCATGAGTATTGACGGCATCAGCAGCATGAGCCCTCGCAACAGCTCACCCATTCCGGAACTGTTCCCGTCCTTCGACGGCATTGCGGAGATCCACGTGAGCGAAGTCAACAATACCGCGGAGTTCGGCGGCATCAGCGACATCACTACTATTTCCAAGGGCGGAGGCAATGCTTATCACGGCGCGTTCTTTGAGAACCACCAGAATTCGGCATTCGCGGCGCGTAATACCTTCAGTCCAACCGTTCCCAAGTTGATTATGAACGACTTCGGACTCGCGATCGGCGGTCCGATTTCGATCCCGAAGCTGTATAACGGCCACGACAGGACATTTTTCTTTGCAACCTATGAGGGTCTTCGCCTCCCTAAGCAGCAGGTTCTACTCGAAAGCGTTCCGTCACTCGCCCTGCGAAACGGAGATCTTTCGGCATACGGCACTTTTAAGGATCCGACCACAGGTGTGCCATTTCCGGGCAACCAGATTCCGATCCAGCGGATCTCGCCGCTGGCTCTAGCGGCCCTCAAGTATCTTTACCCATTGCCAAACACAGGTGCGGCCAACGCGGTCGCCAACAACTTTGTCGAGAACTTTCCGGCGCCGATCTCCAGCGATCAAGGAGACATCCGGCTGGATCAGAACATCACTTCGAAGCAATCGGCCTTCGCCCGCTTTACTTATAAGCGCCGCAATGTGGAGAATCCGCCGTGCAACGCCTGCGCCACCGTCACGAACGGAACTGCTCTCGGCGGGCCGGTTCTGGTGCCGGAAAACGACTGGAGCCTAACAGGCGCCTACAATTACATCATTTCCCCGCGCCTGGTCAACGAGTTTCGTGGCGGCTGGACGGGGAACCACACGAGAACGGCGTTTGGGATTTCCGGCAGCGAAGCTGAGAGCGAACTCGGACTCACGCCTTACATCACCCAGTCCCAGCAGGCTCTCGCTAATGTGGACACCACTCCTAACTTCAAAATCTCGGGCTTCCAGCGCACCGGCGGCGTCGGATCGAGCCTGAATCAGACCCAGACCTATCAACTGCTCGATAACCTCACCTGGACGCAAAATAAGCACACGGTGAAATTCGGAGGGGACTGGCGTTATCTGACGGCCCTCTACACTTCAGTGTTCGACACAAGCTGGTTGGGTTCGTATACCTTCAACAATAGTAGTGTCACCAAGGGCGCCATCGGAAATGCATATGCGTCTTTCTTGCTGGGAATCCCGGATAGCGACTCTATCTCGACCGTAACGAATCCAAACACGGAAGGCTACGGGCAGGCCTACGCCTTTTACGCTCAGGATGACTGGAAGGTCACCTCGCGATTCACGCTGAATTACGGTATTCGTTGGGAATATCACCCCATGTTCCAGGATCACCTGGGCAACGTAGCCGGCTTCCTTCCCGACAACTATGCAGTCGTCAACGGCCAGACCGTCCATGGGGCGGTCGTGGTTCCCAACGCGAGCCTGGATCTGGTGAACCCCGGGTTCTCAGGGTCAATTGCACCGACGCCGATCTTGACCGCGAATCAGGCAGGAATCCCCAACAGCCTGCGCTATTCCCAAAAGACTGACTTCGCTCCGCGCATCGGATTCGCATGGCGCGTAACGTCGGATGGCAAGACTGTTATCCGGGGTGGATACGGAAAATTTATTGAAGCCTCGCTCGGGTACTTGATTCTTTCGTCGTGGGCGGTGGAAGCGAGCGACGTGGCACAATTCACGAATACGCTCACGAATGGGAAGCCGCAGCTGAGTTTCCCGTATCCCTTCCCTTCGAACTTAGCCCAACCTGGAACGCAGGTGTTCGACTTGTCCTACGATCTGCATTACCGCGATCCTTACGTCCAACAGTGGAATTTCACCCTCGAACGTGATCTTGGTTTCCAGACCGGTTTACGTGTTTCTTATGATGGCAGCCATGGTTCGGACCTCGCGATCACGACCAATCCTGATCAGGTTCCAGCGAACACGGCGGGTTTTTCGGTGGCCAGCGCGGGCGCTCCTTACCCCCTGTGGAACGGGCTGGTGAACGTCCAAAATGGCGGCATCAGCAACTATAACTCTTTGACGGTGGCCGTGAATAAGCGCATGTCAAAGGGTCTTCAGTTCGGGGCCAGCTACAACTTTGCCAAGAACCTCTCTGACGAGCCGGGCTGGGCTCCAACCGCGTTCGCGGGCGCGGGCGGGGGGCAGACCTCGGACTACTTCCATCCCATGCTGGACTACGGTAACGTAGCTTTCACCCGCCGCAATCGTTTGCTCGCCACTTTCCTGTATGAAACCTCCAGCCACACCGGCAACAAATACCTGAATCAACTGGCCGGCGGATGGGAAATTGCCGGAGTGCTTCTGTTTCAGTCCGGCCCGTTCCTCACAGTGCAGGCTACTGGCACCGATCCTTCCGGAACCAATTTTGACAACTCCTACGACGGCGGCGATCCTCGCGCCGATACCGTCGCGGGCGCTCCCGTGTATGCGACGAGCAAAAACGTGAATCAGTGGATCAATCCCGCGGCGTTCGTCGCGCCGCCAAACAACATCGGCCGCTTCGGCGACTCGGCCGTGGGCAATGTGGTTGGCCCTGGAACGCAGGCTGTCTCGCTATCGATCTATCGAAGTTTCCGGTACAAGGAACGGATCGCGCTTCGCATCGGGGCTTCGGCGTCGAATTTGTTCAACCATCCCAACTATGCGCCACCGAATCTGGATATCGGTACCGGCGCTGCGTTTAACACGATCACCAGTTTGCAAAACACAGAGGGCGCGGGGCCGCGTGCGATTCAGCTTGGCGGCCGGCTGACGTTCTAAGCAGCGCTACGTAATTAGGAACTCCTCCGAGGGAGTTCCTAATTTTATTGCTTTGCATCCAACCCGGCGATGAATGCCCGGGCTTCGTTGTTCGCGAAATCGGTGAGACCTATGTGGCCCTTATCCGTGTAATGGATGAGCTTGTGTGGGACCTTCGCGGCTTCCAGAGCTTTGTCCATATCGAGGGCTTGTTGAATTGGCACGGATCGATCATCGTCGGAGTGAAGCAAGAGCATCGGCTTGGTATTGGGCCCAATGTTTTTGATTGGCGAAGCGAGCCGGCGAGCTTCCTGCAGAGCCGCGCCCGATAGCGTGGTGAATCCGATGTTGGGATCGCCCGCGATCGGCGTCCAGAGATTACCCCAGGATAGAGTATTCAGATCGTAGGCGCCGGAAACGCTGATCACGGCGCGAATGTCGCTCGCGGCGTCAGTCCAGCCTCCGGTGCGTGGATACGGGCCGGGACCCAGGGTTGCGGCCAAGGTGGCCTCATGACCGCCGGAGGAATTTCCCATCACGTAAACTCGCGTTGGATCGATGTGATAGTCCGAGGCATGTGCGTGCACCCAGCGGATTGCCGTGTATAAGTCCTGATAACATGCCGGCGCTGGTGACGCGCCGATCAAACGATACTCGAGATTCATGGCAAAGAAGCCCCATTGGGCCCAGGTGCCCACTACGTTGTACTGAGCATCGTTTTTCGAACCGGTCCGCCAACGGCCGCCGTGCACGATCACAATCGCCGGAAGGCGGGCTCCTCCTTCAGGGTACGCGATGTCGGCAAGCAAGCCCGAACCGTCCTGGAGCCCATAGATCACATCGTTTTTTCGCGTCACTTTGGCGGATTCTTGCGCCCACGCGACGCCGATCGGCACGATCAGCGCTAACGCCAAACCGGACCCGAGCTTTCGCATTTTCCCTCCGTGCGGAGATGTCAATTCGCGTCGGGCAAAGTGTAAGCGATGTACTCGCCCGTGTAGGCGCCGCCGCTGACGGCCACGACGATGTACTGCTTGCCCTGCCATTCGTAAGTCATCGGCGAGCCGCTCTGCGGAGCCGGCATCCAGACCGCGCCGACTTCTTTACCCGTCGTCTTGTCGTAGGCGCGCAGCATCGCGCCCCTCGGATGCGTCACTGAAGTGAGCTGGCTGTCACCTAGAACGACGAGGCTCTTAGTCACCACCAACCCCACGCTACCGGCTTGGCCCGTGTTTCCAATGTTCATCCCCTTAAGCGCCGGATGGTTACGCACGTTGTCGGGCGTTTCGCCGTAGGGTACTTGCCACTGCAGTTCGCCCTTATCCAGATTGATCGCCGAGATCACGCCGTAAGGCGGTTTCACAATCGGCAGCCCCTGGACCTGAAGAAGGTTTACGCCCCCACCGCCGCGACCGCCCGGCTCTGGCTCCCGCTCCCGGGTGGTCGGCGCATCTGCCGCCGTACCGGTGCCCGCTGCCACGGCTATCCGGAATGGTTGATCTTGACGCCCGGAGACGTACCGCATATCCGTCTTGAAATCGGAAGGCGGCGTGCGCAGGACCATCGCCTGCACGCCGGAATTGTTGGCCTGCGCATACACGATATGTGTCTCGGGATCCGCGCCTCCACCCGGCCAGTTGGTGCCGCCGCCCGAGTGTCCGATGTTCAGCGCTCCTAGGAGACCTTTCGGGTCGCCCACCAGCGGGGGATTGAATACCCCGGCCACGCGATAGCGCGAAAGATTATCGATAGCGTTGGCGCGCATTTCCGGAGTGAAGTCGATCAGGTCGTCAGGAACCCGCACTTCATTGCGCGCATACGCCGGAGGCTTGGTCGGATACGGCTGCGTCTTGGCGGTCTTCTCGCCCGGAACGTCCGACTGAGGTACTGGCCGCTCTTCGATGGGCCACAATGGCTGGCCCGTCGCCCGATCGAAGCAATACAGCCACACCTGTTTGCTGGGAACAGCTACTGCCTTCACCAACTTGCCGTTCACATTGGCATCGATGAGAATGGGCGCCGAGGATATATCAAAATCCCAGACCGGATGATGCACGAACTGGAAATGCCATTTGCGCTTGCCGGTCTTCAGATCGACCGCGACCAGGCTCTCTCCAAACAGGTTGTTTCCGGGGCGATCGCCACCGTAATAGTCTGAACTGGGCGACTCCACGGGCAGGTAGACCAGGCCCAATTCCGGATCGACCGTCATTTGCGTCCACACACCAGTATTCCCGTTGATTGCCCAGGAGTTGTTCTCCCACGTATCATTGCCGAACTCGCCCGGACGGGGAATCGTGTTGAAGGTCCAGATCAGCTTCCCTGTTCGGACGTCGTAGGCACGAACCAATCCCTTGGTGTTGTTGTGAGTTTCGATCGTCATCCCTTCCTTGAAGGACGAGCCGACTATCACGGTGTCGTTCACGACGAGCGGGGTCGAATGCAGTCCAGCCTCGCCGGTCTCGAGATCGATCTGCTGGCCGGTTCCGGTCACCATGCCGACTTTCAAATCCACCATGCCGTTTTGGCCGAATGAGGGGATGAGCGCTCCCGTCTTGGCGTTCAGCGAGACCAGGCGGTAGCCGGTGGTTACGTAAATCACACGATCGTCGCCCCGTCCGTCGCTCCAGTAAGATACGCCGCGGCCGGACAACTGCCTCGGCGCGACCACCGCGCGATTCCCTTCGTGCAGCGCGTAGACCCAGTTCAGCTCACCAGTCTTGGCGTCCAGGGCAATGACCGCGCGCCGCGTGCCCGCGGTCGTGTAGATCATGCCGTTGACCATGAGCGGCGTTCCTTCGAGCTTATATTCAGGACGAGAACCGAGACTGTCGGTCTTGAAGCGCCAGGCGACCTCGAGCTTGTTGAAGTTGGAAGCGTTAATCTGGTCCAGCGGGCGATACCGAGTGCCCGCTATATCTGCCGTGTACCAGGCCCACTCGCCATCCTTCTGCCGCCAGCCGCCGCGCTGCTGGCTCGATCCCGATCGCGATTGGGCCGGCATGGCCAGCGTGATTGACAACAATCCGACAGCAACCAATCCGATAGTCCACAACAGGCGCTGAAATTTCGCACGGTTCATTGAAACCCCTTCCTCCGGAACATTAGCAGTCCCTCTAGGTCGCTAAGGATTTTAGTATGTGCGGGCCCGAACACTATGTCAAGAAGGCCAGGGATAAGAGCTAAAAGTATCGGAATCAGCCGGGTGAATCTCTTGCTTGGCTGGTAGCGTACCGGTATGCTACCGGGCGCGTGGCGCCGTTATTCCACTTCTGAATAGCTCCGAGCGCCCGCTAAATCCGACGGAGTTGGTAAGACGCGATGCAATACGTAGGAGATCTCGGTCGCGACGCCTTCGCGGCAGCGAACCTTCAGGACTACCTGGTAGTAGCTGGGTATCTGGCCCGACGGCGATCGCAATCTTTCCGAAAGAATGCGCGCAAATTCCGGGTCCGTGAGGAATTGTACCGCCCCCATATTCCCCCATGAGGTTCGGTTGTCAGTAATACTCTCCACAGTAGTGTTGCCCACAGGCCCAGGTATCCGGGATATCAATACGTACATCTCTCCATCACCAGCCGGCGAGACCCGGTCGACCAGAACGGAGGGCTCCCCTTCGCGTGGTTTCGGGTTTTGAATTCCGGCCGGTCCCATCACCAATTCAGGTTCCAACGGCAAGCCAAGTAGTTTGCCGCCGAAAAGGCTCTGGGATCCGATCAACAAGACGTTATTCTCGGAGAGGTCACGAAGGGAAAGCTGGGAAATTCGGGTGACCGAGATATCCTTCGCGCGGGTTCCTAACAGCCGGCCCAGCAGAAAAGTGGAAATCAAGTTTCCAATCCCGACATGATCGAAGGCGGGCTGCATCGCCGTATTGCCGACCACCTTTTGGATCGCCTGAAGGTCCGGGTCGGCAAGCGCGTCCT
>JBEKBK010000338.1:0-9321 GCA_050015435.1 Bryobacteraceae bacterium | reverse complement strand
CCGGCGCGGGCGACGCGCCACCAGATGAAATCGAGAAGCCGATCGAAGCGGCGCTGGAATTTGTGGCCCAGAATCCTTCCGCCGCCTGGAAAGTCGTCTGGCGGGTGGTTCAGAGAAATGATGGGTTCGCCAAGCGTCTGTTCACTTATTACGCAGTTGATCCATACAGTCACGATGCAACTCTCTTCCTTGACGGACTCGCAGAAAACCAGCTGGCTGAGTTATACATTTTGCTCTCAAAATACGCAGCAACGTTGGGCACAAACGAGGAGACCGAAAAACAGAGCCTCAAGCCCCGAGCTTTCGAGTTGAACACGGCGAACAGAGACTGGTACTGGTTGAGCGTGGTCGTGATGAACACGCTTATTCAACGCGGCACTCCCGAGGCCGTCCAAGCTATTCGTCTCATTGATGAGAGGGCTCCGATGAGAAGCTGAAACGCGTCGCACAGGTCACGCAAGAGGTCGTGCGGCAGAAGACCTGGACGCCTACTTCGCCCTCGGAAGTCCTCAATCTTATTCTTGGCGCGCCCGCGGCTAGAGCAGCAACGAAAAAGCCGAAGACAGCCAGAGTCGGACGGCCAAGCGCCCAGGCTATCGATGGCGAAACGGTGAGGAAAGTTCGCGGCGGCCTGAAACAGGAGGATTTTGCGGATCGCTGGGGAATCTCCGTCGATGTCCTCCAGACTGCAGAAATCAAGGGCCTTGCCACAGAGGCCACAATCCAACAAATCTGTCGCGCCGCCAAGGCTAATGGCATGAAACTAAAGCCCGAGGATCTGAAGAAAAACGTGCCGCAAAAACCGCCAAAATAGCTTTTCAGCGGTTTTTACGGTTTTTCATGCCCTGGCATGAGTTATCGTGCTGGGCGAAACACATCCCAACAATAGAGAGTTTGGCAGCGAAGCTGATGTCGAGCGCATCACTGGTCGCAAAAGGCGAACGCTGCAAAAGGACCGTTGCATTGGCCGCGGGTTTCCGTTCTATCGCGTTGGCCGCTCAATACTTTACGATCTCGATGAAGTTCGGGCACTGGTTCGCGCCGGGCGTGTTGAAGGCGGGATTGGGAGGACAGCAGCGTGAAAGCCGGCTCGCGAAGCGACGCGCGGGTTCGAGCCTCGGCGGAGCCGACGCCGGATCGAGTCAAAAGAGGAGCATCGGCGTGATTCACTCCCTCGGGTCGAACAGCGGCGGAATCACGGCGAGCTCGACGGTGCGCCCGGCCGAATCCGCCGACTTGCCCGACGCGAAGAAGATCCTACGTCGCTCGCGTTCGGGCAATGGTAGGCTGTTTCTGCAACAGGAGGAATTGGGAGTGAAAGGACCTGAGCGAGGGAGCCAAGGTCAGCGCACGCGCGGCTCGATAGACCCGGTTCTGAAATCGTGGATCGATAACGTGATCGTGCCCGCGCTTTGGACCGATGGACAGGTGAGAATGAATCGGGAGCGGCAGCATGATGCGCGGCTGCATCTACGCGCGGTATTCTTCCGACCTCCAAAGCCCTACGTCCATCAGCGACCAGGTGCGGAAGTCCCTCGAAGGCGCCAATCGTCTCGCTTGCACCGTTCCTGAAGAGCTGATCATCACCGACGCGGAGATATCCGGTGCGGGAACCGATCGACCCGGCTTTCAACGACTCATTACTCTGATCCACACGCGCCCGCGGCCGTTCGATCTGCTGCTGGTGGACGATACGAGTCGAATATCGCGACGCCAGGCGGATCAGGCAAACTTCCTTGATGAGCTTCACTTCGCTGGTATCCGATTTATCGCCATTTCGCAGGGAATTGACAGCGCGCACGAGCAAGCCGACGTATTGATGACGGTTCACGGGCTGGTGGATTCGCTTTACATCAAGGAACTTGCGAAAGAAACGCATCGCGGCCTCGAGGGCCAGATCCTACGCGGCCATCACGCCGGCGGCCGATGCTACGGCTACTTCAACCAGCGAGTCGATGGCGGTTCGGTCCGCGTGATCGATCCCGATCAGGCGAAAGTCGTTATTCGGATCTTCGAAATGTCGGCCGATGGCTTCGCGCTAAAGGAAATCGCGAAACAACTCAACCTCGAAAGCGTACTGACTTCGCGGCCACGTGCGGGAAAAAAGTACGCGAGCTGGTGCCCGACAGCGATCCGCGCGATGCTGCGTAACGAGCTGTACATCGGACGGGTGGTGTGGAATCGCACTCAATTCGTGAAGCGGCCGGCACCAATAAACGTGTGCCCCGCGATCGCCCGCCGAGCGAGTGGACGATCAAAGAATGTCCGGAACTGCGAATCGTCCCCGATGAACTGTGGCAGCGCGTCCAGGCGCGCCTGGCACTGCTGAAGGAAGTCTACGGCCGCGCCGGCAGCGGCATCAACAAGGCTAGCTCAAGCCGGAACCTGCTCACTGGGCTGATCAAGTGCGGCGTCTGCGGGGCGAACATGATCATCGTGATGGGCGCGTGGAAAAGATGGGGCAACGCCTACTATGGCTGCCCTCAGAATTTCAATCGCGGAGCGTGCTCGAACGGCTTGAAAATCCGGCAGAGTATCATCGAAGGGAATCTCTTTTGCCGTCTTCAGGCCGAGGTTCTGACTGACGACGTGATCGATTACGCCATCCGGGAATTCACGCGCCGCAACCGCGCGGACGCGGGGCGGATTTCCGACGAAATCGCCACGCTACAGTGCAGGCAGCGCGAAATCGAGCAGGAACTTACCCGCGTCGCCGCAGCGATCGCTGAAGGCGGCCACTCACGTTTCCTGCTCGACGCCATCAGCGAGCGCGAGCGGGAACTCGACTTGGTGGTGCAGAAAATTCAAAATGCCGGGCGGGGTGCTGTCGAGCGCCATCCGGGGAAAGTGCGCGACTTCGTGATGTCCGGCTTGAAGGACCTGATGGGGTTGCTGAAGACGGACACGACGCGGGCGCGTGCGGAACTAGTGAAGTACACCAGCGAAATCAAACTTATTCCACAACGGGATAAAAAGGGCGCCCTGGTCTACTTCGCGGAAGGGACATGGGACCTTTTCGGGGCCTACCAGCTTGCGAGCGTTGCGGGGGGTGGATTTGAACCACCGACCTTTGGGTTATGAGCCCAACGAGCTACCAGACTGCTCCACCCCGCACATCCATGGTAGCTTAGCGTTGCTAGGGAGGCAAACTTTTGGTGAAAAAACAGTGAATTACGCCGTGCGTTGGGCGCCTGCGGGAGTCACGGCCCCGAAACGGCGCTCGCGGCGGTGAAACTCGTCCACGGCCGAGGCGAGGTCTTCGGTTGAAAACTCAGGCCACATGCGCCGGGTGAACACCATTTCGGCGTAGGCGCACTCCCACAGCAAAAAATCGCTCAGCCGCTGTTCACCGCTCGTCCGGATCAGCAGGTCGACATCCGGGCCCACCGTCTCGGAAAGCTCCTCCTCGGTCAAAGGCCGAGCTTGATCCGTGAGCTTCGCTGCCGCATCCAAGATGCTCTGACGCGACGAATAGTCGATCGCCAGGCGCAGAAGCAAACGGCGTCCGGATGCGGTCTTGCGCTCTGCTTCTTCAAGCAGCGCAAGGATGGGAGCCGGAAGACGGTCGCGCCGCCCGATTGCCTGTAAACGAACTCCATTCGCGACGCAACGATCGGTCTCCTGCGCCAAGTAGCGGCCAAGCAGTTTCATCAATGCGGACACTTCACGCGCCGGGCGACGCCAGTTATCGGTCGAGAATGCATACAGCGTCAACACAGAGATACCCAGGGACGGCGCGGTTTCAATCGTGCGGCGAACGGCTTCGGCTCCAGCGCCGTGACCCGCGACCCGGGGCAAACCGCGCGCGTTCGCCCAGCGCCCATTTCCGTCCATGATGATGGCGACGTGAAGGCCGCCGCCAAACGTACTCGTCATTGCAAGATTCGCCTCCGGTTGCATTGCGTGGGTTGCAGAGCGGCCAGGATCAACGCTTGGCCGCCTGAATGATTGCTTCCATGTGGTCCAGATACTTTTCGAATGCCCGCTGGCCGGCGGAGGTAAGGGTGTATTCGGTCTTGGGCATGCGTCCTTCGAAGGACTTTGCGCACGCGATGTATTTCGCTTCTTCGAGCTTCCGCGCGTGGACACTCAAATTCCCATCGGTGGTCTTGAGCAAACGCTTTAGATCGTTGAAGGTAAGCGATGTGTTCGCCGCCAGCGCGCTGACGATTCCCAGCCGGATTCGCTCATGAATGAGCCGGTCCAGATCCGGAATCCCCGCGCCGTTCTTCTCGACATTCAACGAAGGGTCGTCGGCTCGTAATGCACTCTGCCTAGCCACCGTACCTCCTGGCGATTATCGCGCCGAAGAGAATGTGCAATCCACCGAAACCGAGTCCGAGGAGGAGATCGTTCCAAGGCATAGCCCAAGCGGCCGGAGCAAACATCGCAAGCGCGCCTTCAATCAGGAAACACCCGCCCATCACCGGAACCACAGGTACGGAAAAGGCGCCTCCTGTAATCACTCCGGTGCCATACAGCATCAACCAGACGCCGGGGATCGCTCGCACCACGCCTTCCCGCCACAGCACCACGGTGAGAGCGGCGCCCACAATCAGCGGAGGCACAAAACTGAACACGAACTTACGCGTGGGAGGGGACCACATCGGCAGCCCAGCCGCACTCGCCTTGCGGCACATCGCCAGAATGCCAATCCCGACCGCCAGCACGCCCTCGCCCATCCAGGTCGCCAGCCATGCCCCGGTTGAACTTTGGCGCGCGGCTAAGAAGCTCGCCAGCACCGCGGTGATGCCCATCGCCACTCCGCCCCAGCCCGGCACCGCCGTAAACGAGCCGGCCCGCTCCATGGTTTCGCGAATGTAACGCAAATTGTCCATCGCATGGGCATGCAATGGAATAGGGCTGGCAACCGCCTTTCGAATGGGCTGAACCCTGGCCATGTCAGGATGATAGCGTGCCCAGATTCTATCTGTCAAGTACTTTATTGCATAAAGTCGGTCGTGTTATAGAACAGTTGATACCATAGTCAACTTGAAGCGCCTGGCAACCGCGCTCGTTCTTATCCCTCTGGTTAGCTGGATCATTCTGGCCGCTCCCCAGTGGTTGTTCATGGCCGCCGTTGCCGTGGTCGGGCTCTTGGCGTTTCGGGAGTACGACCGGATCGTTGCCGAACAAAACCTCCCGTCGCCGGGAATCGTCGGGATGGCCGCGGGACTTGCCGTACTCTTCGTCCCGAATCCATGGCTCACGGCCGTCCTGGTGACGCTCGTGGCGTTGACCGCCGCCCTTCGCGTTCGAGAGTTATCCCGCGCGCTATCGACTGCTGCCGCCTTCGTGCTCGGCGTCCTCTATATCTTTGGAGCCTGGCGTTGCGCGTTAGATCTTCGGGCGATGAATCCCCACTGGCTGATGTTCGCGATGCTGCTCAGTTGGGCGGGCGATACTGCCGCGTTCTACGCCGGCCACGCGTTTGGAAAGCACGCGCTCGCGCCGCGGATCAGTCCTGCGAAGACCTGGGAAGGTTCGGCTGGATCCGTTGTGGGAGGTTTGGTCGCGGGCGCCGTGTATGGCCACTATCTTCTACCAATTGCCCCTATGCTGCTGGTTGTTGCGATAGCGGCTGCGGGAAACGTGGCGGGACAGATCGGCGACCTTGCCGAATCGGCGCTGAAGCGCGGCGCCGGCGTAAAAGATAGCGGCACTTCATTGCCCGGCCACGGAGGGTGGCTCGACCGGATCGATTCTAGTCTGTTTGCGGTTCCGGTCGTGTACGCCCTTGTTCGCTGGATGGCTTAGTACTTCGCTTCAGAAATTCGCTAACCTACGTGGCATGGTGCCAATACCTCACGCCAGTCGACTCTAGGATTACGGCGTTTTAGGTCAAAGTGCACAAAGCGACGTTGCATAAGGGGTCCTTTGTGAGACGGCAAAAATAACGGCTTCGGAGCGATTTAATTCGTGCGGATGGAAACATAACGTCCGCCAGTCGCACGACCAATCATATAATCCATCCACTCCCGCCCGTCCGATCTCGAGATATCGACCAACCGCGCGGTCCCCGACTGCGGACTCGTCAAGCGGGAGCGACACCATTCGTCAAACATGGCGTAGTGGGAGGCGTCTGCGGCCTGCAACTCCTTCAGCTGTTCGAACTGCCCATCCCGCAGTAGTTGATCGATACGTTCGGAATCATTTTCTTTGAAGCGACATGGATAGGGACACGTGGCCGGGACATCCTCTGGCGTCCACCACAACCTGTATCCATCGGTGGAGACCAATTCTTCCACGAACGTACCGTGCTGGGCGTCGACCTGAGCGCGGGCATCCGCCCAACTTACCACCCGCCCTTCGGCCCGCATCGTGGCGGCGAACCACCTGTCACGTTGCCTCTTCGCGGCCGACTCAACGAGTGAGAAGGGTATTTGCACGACGATCCAAATAACTGTCAGTGGAACTACGAAGGCAATGAGCGCTATTTTACCCGCCACCTTTAGTATCTGCTTCGCCCGTTCGTGCCACACATGCGAGTATAGCCAATTTGCCGAAAGCCCTCAGGTTGCATTGTGTTTGTCGCAAAACCGGTAAGCTTTGCATCATTCGGGGAGGGCCTGTAGACAAGGGCTTGGCACCTTGCAAATGTCTGGGGCAGAAATGAAACTCTCAGCAAGGCTCGTCGCCGCGATGGCCTTGCTTTCGGCGCTGTTGCAAAGCTCTGTCGGATAAGCGTAGTCGCGGTCTGTCGGCCTCATGCTCCTAAGTGTTCCGCGAATTCACATGAGTGTAAAGTCGGTGAGCGCAGTGAATGCGAAAGTGTCTACTTAGTAAACAGCCCGCCGCTGGTGCGTCTTCTTGCTCGCCAGTGAAAATCGAGGTTCTGCGACCCCTGTTCCCAAGATCTGCTGCGTCACGTATTCGCCGACGAACGGCCCGTGCTTGAATCCGTGCCCTGAGCCGCCGCCCACCAGCCAGACATTTTCGAAGTCAGGGTGGCGGTCGATCAGGAAATCTCCGTTCGAAGTGTTTTCGTATTGGCAAATCCGGGATTCCAGCAACGGAGCATCGCGAAGCGCGGGAAATCGTTTTCGAAGGATCGCGCGAACCTTGACTAACATCGCGGCGGTGATTTTACGCTCTCCTGTTTCGGGATCGAAAGCTGGTCCGTGCTCGTCTAACGCGAGCTTAAATCCGCGCCCTTCGCAATTCGGAATCGCATACGCGCCTTCACGAAAAGCGATCCAGGCGGGCATCTGCGGCGCCTCAAAGCGCTGGTCGGCGGACGGCGGGCCAAAGAAGAAGACGGGTTGACGGGTCGGCCAGATACGGCCTGCCAATACCTTGGGAAATAACTTCGGAAGCCATGGGCCGCACGCGAACACAAGTGTGTCGGCGTGGAAGTCTCCGCCATTCGTTCGGAGCACGCCGCCCGTGAAGGTCTGCGCGCACTCAGGTTCGTAACGGACGCCCGCCCGCTGGGCGGATTCGACGACGGCCTGCACACTTCGTCGCGCCATCAGGATTCCGCTGTCAGGTTCATACACCGCCGCCGCGCCACGCTGGAAGACGATGTCAGGAAAACGCTTGGCCAAAGTAGTGTGGTCCAGCCATTCAAATCTGTACCCGACGCGCGCCAGAGTCTCACGGGTGCTGATCAAATATGGGTCCGTAGCGCCGGACGTAAGCAAGACGCCCGTTTTCTGAAACAATGTCTGTCCTATCTCTGAAGCAAATCCCTTCCACAAATCCAGCGATCGAATCGCGCTGCGGGTGTAGATCTCGTCGGGTCCGTAGCACATTCGAATGATGCGCGTCTCCCCGCCGGAGCTGGAGCGGGAGTTTCCAGGGCCATGCTGATCGAGCAGCAGGACGCGGGCTCCGGAGCGCGAAAGTTGCAGAGCCGTCCATGCGCCGAAGACCCCCGCGCCGATCACCGCGGCGTCGTATTGATTAGACATGTGGTTGGTATGATAGCCGAGATGCAAGTCCGGGATAAAGTCGTTGTGGTGACGGGAGGTGCGCACGGAATCGGGGAAGCGCTGGCACGACGCTTCCGCACGGAACAAGCTTGCGCGATTGTCATCGCCGATCTGGACGGTGCGGGTGCGGAGAAGCTGGCCCGCGAAATCGGCGGATTCGGCATGCGCGTGGACGTGTCCCAAGAATCCGAGGTTCGCCACCTGGTGGACGAAACTCTAAAACGCGTCGGCCCCATCGACCTGTTCTGCTCCAACGCGGGGATCTATATTGAAGGCGGAGTGAATGCCGGCGACGACGAATGGGCGCGCATTCGAGGGGTGAACGTCATGGGTCACGTTTACGCTGCGCGCGCGATCCTGCCTGGGATGCTGGCGCGCGGCGAAGGCTACCTGTTGCAGACCGTCTCAGCCGCCGGCCTGCTGACTTCTCCGGGATCGCTGCTCTACGCCGTTACCAAGCACGCTGCCCTGGCGCTGGCGGAATGGATCGCCATCACTCACGGCGATGCGGGTATCAAAGTTTCGGCGCTATGCCCGATGGGTGTGCGGACTGAGATGTTGGCGCACGACACGACTGGCGCACTCGCGGAGAGCGCCGTATCCGTAGAACAAGTGGCGGACGCAGTGATCGCAGGACTCGCGGAAGAGCGTTTTCTGATCCTGCCGCATCCCGAAGTCGGCGAGTATTTTCGCCGCAAGGCGAACGATTATGACCGTTGGCTGCACGGAATGCGGCGCTTGCAGACCCAGGTCGACGCTCACCCCGTTGCGCCTGCCACTAAGCCGGAATAGGATATGTGGACGAATTAGGAGGTTTATGGGCAGGATCAATTTGGGCCGCGTAGTTCTCGGTGGACTCGTCGCGGGCGTCGTCATCAACCTGTTTGAAGGTGTTCTGAATGGAATCGTCCTGGAAAAACAATGGATGGACGTGCTGATGGGGCTGGGTAAGTCCGCAACTTTTTCGAGCAAACAGATCGCAGCGTTCAACGTGTGGGGATTCGCGCTGGGCATTGTGACGGTGTGGGTCTATGCTGCCATGCGGCCGCGCTTCGGCGCGGGACCGCGAACCGCCGTCTGCGCCGGCTTGGTGGTATGGGCCTTGGCGTACGCGATGGGCGAAGCCGGTCCCGTATTCCTCCACATTTTTCCGGTGGGAATGACGTTGACCATCGTGGCGGTGGAAGTGGTGGAGATGATCGCCGCCGGACTCGCGGGCGCGGTCCTCTACAAAGAAGACTCCGTTGGTTCACCCAAGCTGGCAGCGGCTCGCGGGGCCTAGAGACGCATATGGTCAATCCCACCAAGCTGCGTATACTTTACTGGCGGGTCTAAGGACAGGCGCGGCGTACGGCACACCGCTTGCCCATCCTTCGCTGACCTCATC
>JBEKBK010000337.1:0-9333 GCA_050015435.1 Bryobacteraceae bacterium | reverse complement strand
TGTCGGACGAAGACATGGAGCCGTACGACAGCAATTTCAAAATGAAGCCGCCGCTAAGATCGCGTTGCGACGTCGGGGCCGTGATTCAAGGCGTGGTGAGCGGCGCGATCGACGCGATCGCCACGGACCATGCTCCTCATCCCGGCAGCGAAAAAATGCAGGAATTCGAGAAGTGTCCATTCGGGATTCTGGGCTTGGAAACGGCTTTAGCGATTGCGCTCGAAGATCTGCTGCATTCGGGGAAAATCGGATTGATGCGGCTGGTGGAGCTGTTTACCATGGGTCCGGCGAGGATTTTGGAAATCGAGCGAGGGACGCTCAAGCCGTCGGCGGTTGGGGATGTGACGATCTTTTCGACGGATCGCAAGTGGACTTATGATGTGAATAAGTCTTTTTCAAAAAGCCGCAACTCGCCGTTTGATGGAAGGACATTTAGGGGTGGGCCGGTGGCGACGATCGTCAGCGGGCGGGTCGTGTGGCGCGTTTGACCTAACCGTGTCTGATTCGACTGGATCCACCGCGAGCCACGTTTGCAGAGCCAATTGTTGTGGAAGGGGTTAGAAAGAGCGGCGTGAGCCGGTATAATTGACCACAGATTTGTTCAGGTGAAAAAGTTCTGCCTGCAAAGTATGCCGCTCTTGGAGTGCTTGTCGTTTACTGCTTGGATCTGGCATGGAAGCTCGAGCGTTGGAGTGTTTAACAAACGGCCTCCCGTGGTGGAGTCTGACATTAGCACTTACGATAAGATTCGCTTACATGGCTGGCCTTGCGTTGTTCTATTTGCGACTCAGCAAACCTGGATCGCCCCGTTGATTTTTTCAAAGTAGCCCACTACCGAAGTTGGCGACATAAATCCTCGTGGGGCGGACGCCCTCGTCCGCGCTGGCCCCCCGGGTCCGGCTTTCTTCAATCGAAGAAGGCCGACGAGGGCGTCCGCCGCGGTCCAGGGGGACCGCCCCACATTCGTCGGAAACCTGACGATCCCCGTCTGATTTTGCAACACCGCCCGCCCTAGTCGCTCATTCGAATCAGTGCTTTACGTTGGTACGGCATTTGCTCTCCCGCCAATATCATGTTCCAAGGTGTGGCGGGGAATTATGAGCACTACATGTCTCTATTGAGCGAACGGCAAAAGCTGGTCGCCTCCAATATTGCCAATGCGGATACGCCGGGGTATCGGACCCAGGACATCGATTTTCGGGCGGAGTTCGAGAATGCCGCGGAAGGGGAGTCAGCTTCGGTCATCGAGCCGCAAAACCTGGCAGTCAAACCGGATGGGAACAACGTCAATCTGGATCGTGAGGCTCGCCTGCTCGCGGAAAACGCTCTCCGTTTTTCGGTGGCCACCAATCTTGCGCGTTCTGATATCGCCACACTGAAGAGCGCGATGCAGGAAGGCAGGAGCTAATGAGTCTGCTTTCCGCGTTATCGGTCAGCGCTTCCGGGATGGCGGCCCAACGGGCCCGCACCGAGCTGCTCGTCGAAAATCTAGCGAACTCCGATACCACGCGGACTCCGGAGGGCGGACCGTACCGGCGCAAGGACGCGGTATTCACGTCGGATCCTTCGGCGTCCCAGTTTTCGTCGCTCTTCGAAAACGAAATGAATGACACCGGCGCGGTCGGCGTGCGAGTGGCACAGGTGATTACCGATAACCGTGAGCCGGAGAAGCGCTACCTGCCCGGCCACCCGGATGCGGACAAGGACGGTTACGTCGCGTACCCGCGCATGAATCCGGCCGAGGACATGGTCGACTTGCTGGGCGCCTCGCGTAATTACGCTGCCAATGTCGCGGCGATCTCCGCGGTCAAAGACATGATTCAGAAATCCTTGGAGCTCTTCCGGTAAATAACGCTTCCATGTCGCTGAACATCTCCAGTCTGCCATCGATCACCCCTCCCAACGTGGAATCGATTTCTCCGTCACCGGCTGGAGGCGGCTCGTTTAGCGACGTTCTGAGCAGCGCAATCAACGAAGTGGAAGGGGCCCATAACGCGGCTAACGAGAGCGTGCAGCGCTTTCTTTCCGGCGAAGGAGAGGATCTTCATTCCACGATTCTCGCCTCGCAGCGGTCCGACCTCGAGTTTCAGATGTTCATGCAGGTGCGCAATAAAGTGGTCTCGGCTTACCAGGAAATCATGAAGATGGCGATGTAGGATCGGCAGCCGATCACACTTTCCCCCATGGATCAAATCAAACGCCTCCTTGGCATGCTGTCGGTTCCGCAACGCTGGACTATTCTCATCGCGGGTATTCTGGTGGGCGTCGGGGTCTGGGCCCTCGCGCGGTGGCAGACCGAGAGCAGCTTTCGTCCTCTGTACAACGCCTTGTCGCCGGAAGACGCTTCCCTGGTGATTCAGAAGCTGAAGGAAAGCGGCACGCCCTTCCGCTTATCCGCCAATGGAGCCACCGTTTCCGTGCCGGGCGATCGAGTAGCCGAATTGCGGCTGGAGATGGCAGGCGCGGGAGTTCCCAAGAGCGGGAGAATCGGCTTCGAAATCTTCGACAAGACCAACTTTGGCATGACCGATTTTGCGGAACATGTCAATTACCGGCGCGCGCTCGAAGGCGAACTGGAACGCTCCGTGATGGCCGTAGCGGAAATCGAGCAGGCGCGGGTACATATTTCGCTTCCGCAGGAATCCGTATTCCTGGAGGCGCGGCAGCCGGCCAAAGCAAGTGTCTTGATCAAGATTCGGTCGGGCTCGTCACTACCGGATTCGGCCGTGCCGGCCATTACGCACTTGGTCGCCAGCGCCGTGGAGGGTCTGTCCGCAGAGGACGTGTCGTTGCTGGATATGCGCGGCAATCTTCTAAATCGTCCATCAAGGCGACCTGGCGGAAAGGACGATTCTTCCGACGCGGCTCTCGAATACCGCCACAAAATCGAACAGGACCTGACCGCCAAACTGGAATCCACACTCGAACCGCTGGTGGGCGCGGGACGATTTCGGGCCTCCGTGTCGGCGGAATGCGACATGAACAGCGGGGAGCAAAGCGAGGAAACCTTTGACCCGAACAAATCGGTGATGGTGAACTCCCAAAAAACCGAGGATGTATCCAGCCAGGCGAGGCCGGCGGGCGGCGTTCCGGGAACTGGTTCGAACCTTCCCGACTCGGCTCCAGCACCGCCGTTGACGCCATCCGGGACCTCACGGAAGACCGAAAACATCAATTATCAAACCAGTCGAACGGTGAAACGAACCGTCCTGCAACAGGGCACCATCAAGAAACTCTCCGTCTCGGTGCTCCTCGATCAAGACGTGCACTGGGAAGGAACGGGGGCCAACGCCAAGAAGGTTATGGTTCCACCGGATGCGGAACGTCTGAAGGCGATTCACGATCTGGTGACGGCCGCCGCCGGATTGAATACCGAGCGCGGCGACCAACTGATCGTTGAGAGCCTGCCGTTTGAATCCACGCTCAACCTGGACCCACCAGCGGCACCGGCAGCGCCCAGCGTAGCGAAGAAACTGTCGCCCATGGAACAACTCAAGAGCGATCCAAAGCTGATGATTGGCTTAGGGGTGGGGATCCTGGTGCTGATTGGCGGCGTGTTCTTCGGGATTCGCATGATGTCCAAGAAATCGGCACGGCCGGTAGAAGTTCAAACGCAGCAAACTCTGGCAGAAGGGGCTGATGCAAATCGACCGGCTCGCGCACCTGGGCAGGATACGTACAGTCCTTCGACAGTGACCGGTTCCCCGATTGCGGCGCTGTCTCCGGCGAGAGTTGAAGTCTTGACCAATCAGGTTCGAAACACCGCACAAAAGGATGCCGAGCTTTGCGCCGGCGTCTTGCGCGGATGGCTCAGATCGGAGCGGGCTTAGAGATGGCTACTTCAACCACAGCTCCGGTTCTGACCGGCGTCCAAAAGGCAGCGATCCTGCTGGTCGCGCTAGGAGACCATATCTCCTCCGAGTTGTTGAAACATCTGCCGGACGAGGATGTGCAAACAGTGACCGCCGCGATCGCCAGCCTGCCAACATTCTCTCAGGAACAAGCCGAGGCGGTGCTCGAAGAGTTTCACTCGGTGACCACGGACGCCGCGCTGATGGGTCGCGGGGGCGTGGAATTCGCTACGCGCCTGCTCACGAACGCGTTTGGCCCGGACGGAAGCAAGAAGCACGTGGAGCGGCTGCCTCAAGCGGGCAAAGGTTCGGCACTGGATCGTCTCGACCCTCAACTATTGGTGCGCTTCCTGCGAACCGAACATCCCCAGACGGCGGCGTTGATTCTTTCTCATTTGAGCGCAGGGCAATCCGCCGTGATCCTGGCGGCCATGGACACGGAGGTGCGGGCGGACCTGGCCGTTCGAATTGCCAGGCTGGATCAGATCTCGCCCAGTGTGATCGGCAAAATATCCGCCGTGATTGGACAGAAACTCAAGTCCGCGGCCGAAATAAAGCGCGAGCCTTCCGGCGGGCCCCGCGCAGTGGCTGAGATTTTCAATCAGCTCGACAGCATGTTGAGCGACGAGATTCTAGCGGAGATCGGCGAGAAGAACGAGGAAGTGATGGAAGCCATCCGGCTCAAGATGTTTGTATTCGACGATCTGCTCACGATCGACGCGGCGGGCATCAAAGAAGTGCTGGGCCGGGCTGACCGCAAGTTGCTGACCACCGCGCTCAAGGGAGCCAGCGAAGAGATGCGCCGGCATCTGCTCAAAGGCATGTCCCAACGCGGCGCCGCAATGCTGCTGGAGGACATGGAAGCCATGGGCCCGGTGAAGATTCGCGATGTGGAGGCGGCGCAGATGGCGATCATTGCCGTAGTGCGGCAATTGGAGAGCGAAGGCTTGGTCAGCCGCGGCAAGGGAGGCACAAGCGATGAGCAGTACGTCTAGAGTGCTGCGGGGAGACGAGCCCTCCAAGGTCACGCAAATCTGGTGGCGCGATACCCAGGCTCCGGCCACCTCGGCCGCGGAGCGCGAGAACCCTCAAATTACGGGTGAGCGGCGCGCGGCGGAAAGGCGGCCCGAAGTGGAGCGTGAAAAAATCGAACGCGAAGCGTATCAGCGCGGCTTCAGCGAGGGCAACGCGACGGGTAGGGAGCAGACGAAAGCGGAGTTGCAGCCGGTGCTCGACCGGCTCGGCAAGACCCTGGGTGAACTCTCCACGCTGCGATCGCGAATCCGGAGAGACGCCGAAAAAGACCTCCTGAAATTGTCGGTCATGATTGCGCGACGCGTGCTTCATCGGGAGCTGACGCTTGATCCCGAGTCGATAGAAGGCCTGATCCGAGTTGCGTTGGAAAAAATGCAGTCTCGTGAGGTGTGCCGCGTTCGCGCGCATCCGGACCACCAGCAGGCTATCAAGGAGGCGCTGGAGCGCTACTCCAACTCTCACAAAGTAGAGTTGATCGCGGACCCGTCTCTACAGTGCGGAGACGTACTGTTTGAGACGGCGCACGGAACCTTGGACGCTTCCATTGAATCGCAGCTTCGCGAAATTGAGCGCGGCTTCGCGGACCGGCTTCAAAAATGACGCCTGCCATGACTAAGGAGATCGACGGACCCGTTTCGCTCACCCGCTACATGCAGGATTTGGACAACGTCGATCTTCTGCCATGGAGTGGCGAGGTCACCGCGACCGTGGGTCTTCTCATCGAGTCTCACGGGCCCGCGGCCGCCATTGGCGACTTCTGCGAGATTTTGACCGGGAACGGGCGCACCATCCGCACCCAAGTCATCGGATTTCGCAATGGCCGCGTTTTGGCGATGCCGCTGGATGAGCCCGACGGTTTGCAACTCGGCAGCCGCGTAGTTGCTCGCGTGCAGGATGCGCGTCTGGCGGTGGGGCCCGGACTCCTGGGGCGCGTGCTCGACGGCTTTGGCCAGCCGATGGACGGTGGTCCAGCGATTGACACGACCATCTCCTATCCCTTGTACTCGCCGCCGCCGAACCCGCTGTTGCGCCGTCACATTACGGAGCGGCTGGTGACCGGCATCCGTCCCGTGGACAGCCTGTTGACTTGCGGAAAGGGACAGAGAATCGGTCTGTTCGGCGGCAGCGGCGTCGGCAAGAGCACGCTGCTAGGCGCGATGTCCCGAGAGAATTCGGCGCAAGTGAGCGTAGTCGCGCTTATTGGTGAACGCAACCGCGAAGTCAAAGCGTTCCTCGAGCACGAGCTTGGTCCGGAAGGTATGAAGCGGTCCGTGGTCGTGGTGGCAACTTCGGATCGTCCTGCGCCGCTCCGGATTCGTGCCGCTTTCGTCGCGCTGGCGGCCGCCGAATACTTTCGCGATCAGGGCGCTGATGTGTTGCTCGTGCTGGATTCGGTCACTCGGCTGGCGATGGCGCAACGCGAGATCGGTCTCGCGGCCGGCGAACCGCCGAGCCAGAAAGGGTACACGCCATCAGTCTTCACGCTGCTGCCCAAGATCTTCGAGCGAGCCGGCAACTTCGAAAAGGGATCGATTACTGGGTTCTTCACCGTATTGGTCGAGGGCGACGATTTCAATGAGCCGATCTGCGACGCGGCGCGCGGCATTCTGGACGGACACCTCATTCTGTCCCGTGACTTGGCCGCGGCCGGGCACTATCCCGCCATCGACATTCTGAGCTCCATCAGCCGCTTGGCGAACAAGGTCACCACCAAGGAGGAAATTCAGGCCGCCCAAAAAGTGCGGGAGGCGCTGGCAATTTATCAGCAATCTTCCGACCTGATTCAATTGGGTGCGCACGTTCAGGGCACCAATCCAAAGCTCGACCAGAGCATTCGCATGCGCCCGCAGATTCTCGATTACCTTCGTCAGGACGCGAATACTCACGCGACGCTCGATGAAACCCGGACGGGTCTGTTGACCCTGGCGAAGCAACTCTAATGAAATCGTTTCGCTTCTCACTTCAGCGGGTTCTGGACTGGCGAGCGCTCCTGATGCGCCGGGAAGAAGAAAAACTCGGTGGATTACAGATCAAGCTTGCGGGAATCGTGCATCGGGAGAACGCACTGCTGGCGGCGCAGGTGAAGTCAGAGTCGGAGCTGTTAGGGCTGGAGGCGATACACGGGTCCGATTTGCGAGCGCTGGCCGCGTTCCAGTTGCGCATGCAGAGCGAACGGGCATCGCTAAAGGTCACCCGTATTCAGTGTGAAACGCAAATCGTGGAGCAGCGCAAGCGCCTGTTGCAAGCCCGCAGGGATCACACGGTGCTGGAGAAGTTAAAGGAGAAGCGGCTAAGGACGTGGAGTTACCTGAGCGATCGCGAGATCGAAGAGACGGCGGCGGAGGCGTACATCTCCAAATGGGCGCGGAACGAATCGGAAGGATGACCGGCTGTGAACATCTTCTTCTTTACTGAGACAAAAAGCGGCTGCTACAAGTGGAGAGGCGCGATTCCGGCGAAATACTTGACCCGGCGCGGGCACACGATTCAAATTTATGACGGTCCGAAGCCCTATGACGCGCCGGACGTGATGGTATTCTATCGCGCTCACTTCGAAGAGGCGATCAAGCTGGTCGATTGGTGCAAGAAGAACTCGGTTCGAATCGTGTTCGATACGGACGACGCTCTCGACCTGGTGCCACCGGAGAATCTTCACTATGTCGAGCTTCAGCCTCGATTGCACATTTACCGTTACCTGCTGGAAACCTCGGATATAGTGACGACCACGACCGATACGCTGGCCGAATATCTTCGGCGCTGGAACCGAAACGTCGCGGTCATTCCGAACAGCGTCGATCCCGAGGAGTGGAGCTACGAGCCGCGAAACGGCAATCTGCGAGTGGGTTGGACCGGTACTCCCACTCATTTCGCCGACCTCGCCCTGGTTCTGGATGCCGTTCGCGATGTGCAGAAGAAGCACGATTTCACTTTCGTTCTTCAGGGGATCTGCAAAGAGGCGAGCCTCGAGGAGCTCCAAGAAGTATTGCTGGCCAAATGGGGCAAGGCGATTCTGAAAACGCCAATTGGCAAGGCGCTGAAGCACTTTCTCGACAAGCTGTCTGGAATTCGCTACGAGTTCCACCCGGGGGTGGCCTTTTCTGAACATGCACGCAAGATTTGTGACCTCGCGCTGGATATAGGGATCGCACCCTTGATAGACAATCAGTTTAACCGCCACAAAAGCTGTATCAAGCATTACGAATATGCAATGTCCGGAGCGGTCACGGTGGCATCGCAGGTGTTGCCGTATTCCGCTGAAGTTCCGATCACCGCGAAAAACAATCGTGATTCCTGGAAGATGAAGCTCGAAATGGCGCTACAAGCGGATCGTCCGTCTTTGTGTCGCGAGCAGCGCGACTGGATCATGACTCATCGAAACATTGAAACGAACGTGGCTCTTTGGGAGCAGGCGTTCTCTGGAGGAATTGAACATGGCGACTCACGTTTTTACGAGCATCATCGCGAATTACATCCCCAAGGCGCGGGTACTGGCTTATAGCGTCAAAAAGCAGCATCCGGAGATTGTTTTCCATCTCTTCCTGAGCGATGCGATTCCGCCGGCGCTTCGGCTCGAGGACGAGCCGTTTGATTCTGTCTGGACCGTGGACACTCTCGGAATCGAAAGGCCTGAGGCGTGGGTGTTTCAGCATTCGATTGTTGAAGTAAGCACAGGCATTAAGGGTTTCGCTTTGCTGAAGCTTCTCGGGCTGCCAGACTGCACTGAAGTCTTGTACTTCGATCCCGACATTGTCGTGCTGAACCGGTTAGACGGGCTGCTGCGTCATTTCGAATCGAGTTCGATCCTGTTGACACCGCACCTGGCAGACCCGGAAACAACGATGGACTCGATTGTCGATAACGAGCTATGCGCGCTTCAGCACGGTATCTATAATCTCGGATTTCTCGGCGTCAAGAATTCAGCCGAAGGGCGGAAATTTGCTCAATGGTGGGCCGATCGCCTCAATCACTTTTGTTTCGACGACATTCCCAAAGGATTATTCACCGACCAACGTTGGGTGGACCTGGCTCCGGCCTTCTTTGCGGACCTCGCCATCCTCCGCGACCCTGGCTACAACGTTTGCACCTGGAATCTGACGCATCGAAAGGTGGAGGGAACGCTTGAGTCCGGCTTGACGGCTAACGGGCAGCCTCTGATCTTCTATCACTTCTCAGGCCTGGACAGCGGCGCGCAGCAGGCGATGCTCAATAAATACGGCGGGCAGATGCCGGCGCTGTATGAGCTCCGGGATTGGTACATGGCGGAGTGCGAGCGCAAGGGGCAAGGCACGATGTCCGCAATTCCCTGGAAATACGCTCGCTTTGATAATGGCGCTTCCATCACGGCTGCGCATCGCAAGCGCTACCGTGAGCGGCCGGTGCTGCGCGAGGCGTTTCCACATCCGTTTTCTACCAAGAAGGAAGAGGATTCTTATTTCCACTGGTTCGA
>JBEKBK010000336.1:0-9358 GCA_050015435.1 Bryobacteraceae bacterium | reverse complement strand
CTCTTGATTTTCACAGTGCTAATCTTTTTCACAGCCGGTCTCCTTTTCCGCGCCTCAGGCGCCTCATACTTGGGAGCGTATCGCATCCCGCTCGGAGACCGGCCTTCTCATTCCATCTGGTTGATGATGTCGAAAAATGCGGAGAGACGATCCACCTCATGCAACTCACGAGCCAGGGCTGAGGCGAGATCGAAACGGAAGCCGTCGATGTGCATCTCCGTTACCCAGTACCGCAGGCTGTCCATAATTAACTTCAAGACCTGCGGATGGCGGACGTTGAGCGTGTTCCCCGTGCCCGTGTAATCCATGTAATAGCGGGGCTGGTCCGTTACCAACCGGTAATACGTGGAATTGTCAACGCCCCGGAAGCTTAGCGTCGGCCCCAGATGATTCCCCTCCGCGGTGTGGTTGTACACCACGTCCAGGATCACTTCGATTCCGGCCTTATGCAGGGTTCGGACCATGGTCTTGAATTCGCCGATCTGCTCGCCACGGTCGCCCGCGCTGCTGTAACGCGCTTCGGGGGCGAAAAAATTGACCGTGTTATATCCCCAATAATTTCGAAGGCTCTTCTCGATCAGCATTTTGTCGTCAAGAAAAGCGTGCACCGGCATCAATTCGACGGCCGTGATGCCCAGGCCCTTGAGATAGTCGATGATGGCGGGATGCGTCAGGCCGGCGTAGGTTCCGCGAATTTCCTCCGGAACGTTCGGGTGCATCATAGTCAGTCCCTTGACGTGAACCTCATAGATGACCGAATCGTGCAGAGCCGTCATGGGAGGACGATCGTTCTCCCAGTCAAAATACGATGTGGTCACGACACCTTTGGGAACCGCGGCTGCGTCATCCTGATTGTCGAGCGCGAGGTCGGCGTCGGGGTTGCCGAGCGGATATCCGAATACCGGTGCGTTCCAGTCCACCTGCCCCGCCAGCGCCTTCGCGTAGGGATCGATCAACAGCTTCGCAGGGTTGAAGCGAAGCCCGCTCTCGGGTTCGTACGAGCCGTGTACGCGAAATCCGTAAAGCTGACCCAATTTAATCCCAGGTACATAGCAGTGCCATACGTGACCGGTGGATTCGGTAATGTGAAGGGTCCTCGCGGCGGACGCGCAGAGTTCGTCGTAGAGGCAAAGCTCAACGCCGCTGGCGTTTTCTGAGTAGATCGAGAAATTGACCCCAGCCCCGTCCCAAGTGGCTCCTTGTGGATAAGGTTTCCCGGGCAGAATGGCTCTACGCATTCGTCTCCGGACTGCCAAAGAGGACAGGTGAATCAGGCCCTATCTCAATCATGTCATTCGTCAAGCAGCAATCGGGCTCCAACGTAAGCAAGATCTCCCAGAATGAAGTGGAGGGAGCCGGTCGCTTCAGTTTTTCATTTTACTGCCGATGCAGCAGTTTCTTTTGCTCCCGCGCTGGGAGCTGATCATAGAGCGAGGTGAAGACGGCATTGGTCCAGCCGAAGCCGGCCTCGTTCGAGCGGTAGCCGAATCGGAGGTGGCCGCTGACATTGGAGGTCCGGTGAACGACGTCGTATTTTTCCTCGAGCGTGCCGCTCTTGGCGAAGTCATCGTTTACCAGAGATAGAAAGCGGATAGAGATGCGATCCGCTTCCGCGTTATACCCATAACGGCGTAGACCCTCGACGGCGATCCACTGCAAGGGCGCCCAACCGAACGGCGCATCCCACTGATCCCCGCTATGCAGCGAACTGGTCCGCAACCCGCCAGGACGTTCGAAGATGGGCAGATTGCGAACCACATGAGCGGCCTGTTCTTGGCTGGCGAAGCCGGCCCACAGTGGATAAAAAGTCGTGAGGAAGTGATAACGCCTGAGACGGGAATGAACGAAGTCATAGTCGTAATAAAGCCCATCGCGAGCATCCCACATCAATTTATTTACCAGCTCCGCCCGGCGTGCCGCGCGTGTTCGCCAGACTTGGGCGTCCGCATCGCGATTCAAGATCCCCAAAATGTCTGCGGTCTGAGTCTCCATCAGATATAGGAGGGAGTTCAAACAAACGGGATCGTAGTGAATAATGTCCACGCTAAACGGGCCAAACCTGCTCGAGGGGTCGAACCCCGATTCACGCATCGACCGGTCCCCGGTGTAGAACAACGGCGTGAGCTGATCCCGCGCCGCATCGTAATATTGGGCCGGATCATAATCGATGATCTTATGCGTGCGGAAGTATTCTTTCACCAGATCAAAGTCGTTGCGGCCTTTCGCGTCGTGCTCGGAAGCTACAACCTCCGGCGCCGGCCCGTCCCCGGAATCGAAGTAACGGGACAGGCCTGTTTCAGTGGTCAGGTGCGGCGCGCTGGTCCAGTAACGATAATATTCCTCGATGGCCGGAAGAGAATCCTCAAGCCATTTGCGATCGTGTGTTTTCTCGAAAACTCCCAAGAGCATCTGCGTGAGGAAGGGAGGCTGGGAACGAGTCAGATAGTAGGTACGATTCGCATTGAGGATCTTGCCGTATTCACGGATTTCATACACGAAGTTATCTGCCATGTCTTGCGCCAGAGTCACATCGCCGTCACGAAGCAAGCCCATCTGGATGAAGAAGCTATCCCAACCGTACATTTCATTGAAGCGGCCGCCGGGAACGACGTAGGGCTTGGGCAAGTAAAGCAAGCCTTCATCCCGGATCTGCTCCGAATTCGAGGGCAGAGGCCGTAGCTCGATTTTCTGGTAATCCGCAGGCGGCATCTCCCTGCGTAATTGCGCTTCGACGCGCTGGATGTCCTCGTCCGCCGGCAAATAGACGGGCCAACGGCCGTCCGGCAGCGGCTGAAGTTTAGGATCGACCACCGCGACCGCAAGATTCTGATGGGAGCGGGTCAGCACCGGCCAAGTCTGTTTAATGTAATCCAGGATCGTCATCGGATTCGGTGAAGAATGTGTCAGCTGCACGACCGTTAATAGCCCAAGGATTAATGACAGCACGTCACGCTTCATCTCCTAACATTATGTTCGAGTAATCCGGCGCGCTGCTTTTACTCGAAACGTTGCCTCCAAACCAAGTCATCTACGGAGGGGAGGAAGAGATGAAACAAAAGCTCCACGTAACGTTAGCTCTCAGTGGGTTGGCCTTTTTCGCTCTGGCGTGTTGGGCCTGGGCACAACCCGACTTTGATCGTGGCCGCAGCTTGGTCGAGCGAACCGATCATGATTTGCGCAAAGTCGAACATCTAGACCGCTTTTCAGCCAAGGACCACGAGCGGTACGACAATGCTCTGCGGCACTTGTCCGAGTTTGACAGTGGGCTCTCACGGGGAAAATACGATCACGGCAAGCTCGACGCCGCAATCGACGACCTCAACAATGTTTGCAGAAACAATATTCTTTCACCGGGTGACCGGGATATGCTCCAGGCCGATTTGCGGGATCTTCGTGAGCTTCGTGCCGATTGGCGCTAAGCCCTGAACCACGCGCTGGCCCCTGACGTGCAGCCTCTCCGTCCGTGAGGTTGGGTAGCCCAGTGGGATCAGCGAGTTATCAGGCCGAGAGGGAAAAAACTTCTGACCCGAATCAGGGAGATTCTTCCGGTTTTTGTGCTGCTCGATCTGTGGTGAGGAGAGCGAAGGCTTCAAAAGGATGAAAAGGAGAATTGCAATGAAAGTCACTGGACTGATCGCAGGCGTGGTCGCTTTGACCCTGATGGGAACAGGATGCGCCACGAAGAAATATGTAGCTAAGACGGTCGCTCCGGTCGAACAGCGCGTTTCCGGCACTGAGACCAAGAATACCGACCAGGATAAACAGATCGCGACGCAAGGTTCGCAGATCGAGGAAACGGATCGTGACCTGTCGCGGACGAAGGAAAAACTGAGCGATACGGACGCCAAGGCAACCCAAGCCGGGGAGGCTGCCAAGGCCGCGGACCAGAAGGCTGGCACAGCGCAGCAGGCGGCGGATGGCGCGCGCCAAGCCGCGGACGGCGCAAAGAGCTTCGCCGAAGAGGGTATCAATCGGCTCGGCCAAACTATGGATGCCATGAACAAGTATCAGATGGCGAAATCCGAGACGGTTCTGTTCGCAGTGAATCAGGATAAACTGACCGCTGAGGGCAAGGCGCAGCTCGATGAATTGTCGAAGCAGGCCGCAGGGCTCGACCGGTATGTAATCGAAGTACAGGGGTTCACCGACAAGACCGGCTCCCTCACGTACAACGAAAGTTTGAGCGAACGTCGCGCCCAGACTGTTGCGCGCTACCTGGCAAACCAGTATCAAATACCGGTGCGCAACATTTCCATGCTGGGTTCCGGTTACGCACAGCCCGTAGCAGACGACAAGACACGGGACGGGCGGAAGCAGAACCGCCGAGTTGAAGTGCGGTTGTGGATCCCGTCCAACGAGAGTTCCAAGACCGTCGCCACGGGCGGCGGCGAATAGGTAACCCGCTGGATCAGTTGATCTGGCGGCTGCGGAACAGGCGCTTAAGCGGGCCCGCGCAAGGACTGCACACCTTGGCGCAATGACTTCGGTCAGGCAACGCTTTTGCGCCTGTTTTACCTTGGATTACAGATTGGCACTGCAGTTGCAGCTTTGAATCACATGACACATCGCGATCTGACACAACGGTATCTACTGAGTTCGCTTGGTCTCCTGTTTGTGGCAAGTGTCGGAGCATTCCTGTTGTATGTTCCGATGTTGACCGCAATCGCCGTCGCGACGATCCTGGCGGGCATGATTTGCATGTTCTTGCTCGGATTTATCGCGCGAGGCAGCCGCCGGAGACAAAACCATCCGCCCCAGGCCTTGACTACGATTCATCCGCCGGATTCGAAAATTCTGTATTGGCCGAAAACCGATCTACCGGCCCGAGTTACTGAATTGAGACCCACCAGCCCCCGCTGAGGATGCGGTGAATTCGTCGACCTCTATTCTGGATGGAACCGCGATCTGGGTGCCGAGCCGGGTAACCGAAAGGGCTGACGCATGCACCGCGAACCGGCACGCATTGGCGAGGTCCATTCCTTCCGCCAATCCAACCGCTAAGCCCGCGTTGAATACGTCTCCGGCGGCGGTGGTATCGACCGCGTTCACCGTTGGCGCGGGAATTAGTTTCGAGGAGCCGCGTTCGACCAATAGACACCCTTGATCGCCCAGCTTCATGATGACGTTGGCGGTTCCCATCGCCTGCAACTTCCGGGCGATTTCCTGGACTTCCGAGGGACTCAGCCTTCCGGGAGGAAGACCCGCGAGAATAGCGGCCTCGGTCTCATTCGGTGTCAGAATATCGACCAGGGAAAGCAATTCCTTCGGCAGAGGCAACACTGGCGCTGGGGCCGGGTCGAGGATCACGCGGGCTCGGCGCTGGCACCCTTCGCGTGCTGCCGCCACCACGGTCTCCATCGGATTTTCCAACTGCAATAAAACCACACCTGCGCCTTCCAGGTGCGCCGCGTCCTCTTTGATGTGCCTCGCCAGTAACTTGTCATTCGCGCCTGGAACAACAATGATCGAATTCTGCCCGGTCTCCGCGACGAAGATTAGAGCGACTCCGCTCGCGCCCGGGGCAACCCGGAGGTTCTTGGCATTACAACCCACGTCCGAGAGATTTTGCCGCATCTTCCGGCCGAAGTCGTCATCGCCGATGCAGCCGAGCATTAGAACGTCGCCTCCGAGCTTGGCCGCGGCATATGCCTGATTCGCACCCTTGCCGCCCGGTTCCGAGAAATATTTACTTCCGATGATGGTTTCGCCGGTCACCGGGATACGTGGCGCCACAGCGACCACGTCCATGTTCAGACTCCCGACCACTGTAATTTTCGCCATACGTCAATGACTGGGAGCATCTGGCGGAATTTTCGGCATGAGCGGGTTCTTCGCGTTGGGCGTCGGGTCCGTCATCAGCTTAACGAAAAGCTGGGCGAATTTCGGCATGTTCACATCCATCTGCGCGTGCACCATCTGCAAGTCCAGAGCGGGTTTGACCCGTTCAGTCCAGATGAGGGTATCGCCATACCCGGAGCCGCGGTCAAGATTGACATCCATATACACCGAACTCTCGGCTGTAATCAGGCTCGGATCGAGCCATGCCGCGGCCGCGAGTTCATCCCACAAATAGCTGTTCCCCGGCCGCGCGTATCGCGCCAGGTATTGCGCCACGGGGGTCTGAACCTTCTTGATTTGCCCCATCATGTCTTCAGTGAGATGGGTCTTCACTGAGACATCGACGGTGGTGCACACGATCGAGGGCCAATGCGCGCGCAGCACAATATGCGTTGCTTCGGGATCGAACCAAAGATTGAATTCGTGGCGCGGATTCGTCGAGAACTCCGGATCCTTCGTCTGCGGATTCAGGCTACCGCCCATGAAGACCAGGCCGTTGCTCAATTCCGCGAACTGCGGATCCAAACTCAGCGCCAGCGCGAGGTTCGTCATGGGACCGCCCGCGTAGATTGTCACCTGGTGTGGACGCGCACGGACCATGCGGACCAGGAAATGCGCGGCGTCTTCGTTCAGCGCCTTCGTCGATGGGATTCCTTCGCGCAGGGTAGGAACTTCGTACGGTCCGTGGCTATTCGGGCGCTTGTCCCACGCGCCTTTATAAACGACTTTGCCGTAGAGCTGCTCCCACAATTCGGTTTCTTTCTGCGAACGGAGCAGAGGGAACGCCGCTCCGCTCACCACCGGAATGTCGGTGCGCCCAATCAATTCGAGAAGCCGCAGAGTGTGCTCCACTTCTTCGTCGCGCCAGGCGTCGCCCGTCACGACCGTGATTCCGAGCGTCTCCACACTTGGCGATTGCACCAGCAGCAGAATGGACATCATGTCCGTTCCGCCGGGGCCTTGGGCGTCCTGATCGATCACGACATAACGCTTGGCCTGTCCGAATGCCGCAGTGCACAACAGAATCAGGCCGGCGCAAATCGTCGTGGCACGCGGGGTGAAGCTCATTCAGGCATTGTAAGCCAGAGCGATCTATCGATAACTAGCGGCCGGAACTATTGGGTCCCCCTCCCTTGGGAACGAACTTCTGTACCCGTTTGCCATCTACCTCACCGGTGTAAACGTTCCCCTTCGAATCGACGGTAACCGAATGTACATTCCGGAACTGACCGGGGCCGCTGCCGCCCGCCCCAAACGATCCCACGACTTTCAGTGAAGCCCTCTCCAATATCCAGATCTTTAGGTTCGCTCCGTCAGAGACATAAAGATACTTCTGATCGGGCGTGAAGTCGATGTCCACGGTCGATCCAGTGGCCTGGGTACTCGGCTCGACGAATCCTTCCTTCACGAACGTGCCGTCCGGATGAAAAACTTGAATGCGGTCGGCGTTGCGGTCGCAAACGTAGACGAGACCGTCGTTCCCCATCGTTACGCAATGAACGCCGCTGGAGAACGACCGGGACGGCGGAGCGCTCGGATCGTATTTAGCCGCTGGACCTTCGGCCGGCTTCTCTCCGTATGCGCCCCAGATCCGCCTGAAAGCGCCCGTATTTGCATCAAAAACGATCAGGCGCCTGGCTCCCCCGTCACCATCGGCGACATAGAGGTCGTCGGTCTTGGGATCAACGTACATATCCGCCGGCTGCCGCCCGAGGTGCGTCGTGCTGTTGTTGCTCGGCTTCTCACCCTCCGCCAGCGGTGCGCCAATCGCCATCAGAAACTTTCCGTCGGCGGTGAATTTTAAAATACGTCCGTAGTCCTTGCCCGCTACGCCGCTGATCCAGACGTTCGTCTTGTAGTCGACGAAGAGCCCGTGCTCCTGCGTGGGCCAATCGTATCCGGCGCCTGGTCCGCCCCAAGCCCGAACTACCTTACCCTGAGTATCGAACTCGATCACCGGGGGCGCCGCGGATTTTTGATCGTCGCCCAACGTCTTTGGACGATGGAGGATCCAAATATGATCCTGCGGACCGAGAGCCGTGCCGCTCACCTGCCCGAGGCGCCATTTATTCGGCAACGGCTGCGGCCAGGACGCGTCCACTTCGAGCACCGGTATCCCGTTGCTGGTGGATCGGGCCGTCTGGCCGGCGCCCGGGCTGCATATCAAACACGCCAAGGCGCTTATGCCGGTAAGTGTCCGTACGGAGCGGAACAGTGCACTATTCATACGTTCCTTTCTGGGCTTTGCTCAGTGCTTTGCGCTTCAGAAATTCAATCGCAGCCCGAGTTGCATGGTGCGTGCCGTCGCCTGCGTAAGCTGGCCGAAGGTGCCGGGCGTGTTGATGGTAGTGATGAGCCCGCTCAAATTGGTGTGGTTCAAGGTGTTGAACGTGTCGGCACGGAACTGCAAACGGAATCGTTCGGTCAAAGCAAATGACTTGGAGATTGTGGCGTCCAGGTTCTCGATACCGGGAATGCGGACCGCCTCATTGCTCAAATTGCCTGTGCGGATTTGTTCACTGCTCAACGGCGAGATCGGGATCGCCACAAAGGCAGCCGGGTTCAGTAACTGGTGGTTGCCGGACTGGTAACCGGGCAGATACGCCGATATTCCACCCCCGGCGGCGTCCGGCCGGTCTGTGCCATTCGCTGAGCCAGCGTTCGTGATATTTGCCGGCAGCCCGGTCTGCAAACTTAAAACTCCACTGAGTTGCCAGCCATCCAACAACAGCTTCGGAAGGCGACCTGTGACTCCGGCCCACTTGACGAACGGCACATCCCAGATGGCATTCGTTACGGACCGGAGTTTAATGTCGAAAGGCGCCGGACCCCAGTCGGCATGAAAGTTGTAAGGATCCTGCGGCGCCGATTGTTCCAGATTCTCCGCGGCGCCGAAGGAGGACACGCGCGCATAGGTGAAGCCTGTGGTAAACATCACACCATGCTGAAGTCTCTTCCGAAGGTTAATTTGAAGACCGGCATATTTGCTTCTGTCATCATCCGTCAATATCGGCACTTTTCCAAAGGTGGGCACGGGAGCGACGCCCGTAAGCCGATTCGGCTGATTCACGGTCTCAGAGAAGTTTTCATGTAATCCGCGATTGCCGTTGTAGTCGGCTTCGAGGGTCATTCCGAACGGCAGAGTCTGTTGAACACCGAACATCCACTGGAGACTATACGGATCAGGGAAATGCAGGTTGATCGCATCCGTCACCGGCAAGTTAGAAGAAATGACGCCGGCGTTTTCAAGCGTTGTAAGTTCCTGAACGTACCCGTTCGCGTTCCACGGATACTTTAGTCCGGACGCGAGAGTCTGGGCCTGGTTCATGGTATACGCGAAAGGGACAGAAGGGCCGAGTTCGTAATCTTCCGTGACGTTCTCATAAAACGTGGAGCCCATGGACATCTTGGCAAAGCCCGCGCGCAGCACCGTTTTTCCCTTACCGAACAGACTGTAAGCCAGGCCGACCCGAGGCTGGAATTGAGTGTGATCCGGGCGATAGTATTGGTTAATAATAGG
>JBEKBK010000335.1:0-9363 GCA_050015435.1 Bryobacteraceae bacterium | reverse complement strand
TTGCTGGCTGACGTGTCCAAGGAAGACCAGGTCCAGGCGATGTTCAAGCAGATGTTTGAGGAATTCGGCACCATCGATATTCTGGTGAACAACGCCGGGTTGCAACAAGACGCGCCGATTGAGGAAATGACCATGGCGCAGTGGAGCCTGGTCATCAACGTGAATCTTACGGGCCAATTTCTGTGCGCCCGCGAGGCAATCAAGGAGTTCAAACGGCGCGGCGTGGTGCCGGACGTTTCAGCGGCGGCCGGGAAAATTATCTGTATGAGCTCCGTGCATGACGTGATCCCGTGGGCCGGCCACGTCAACTACGCGTCATCGAAGGGCGGCGTGATGCTGCTGATGAAAAGCATGGCGCAGGAATGCGCGCCCTGGCGGATTCGAGTGAACAGCATTTGCCCTGGCGCCATTCGTACACCAATCAACACCGAAGCGTGGGAGAGCCCCGAAGCTTATCACGACCTGATGAAGCTGGTCCCGTATAACCGCATCGGCGAACCCGAGGATATTGCGAACGTTACCGTGCTGCTGGCCTCGGATATGGCCGATTACATCACGGGCACCAATATTTACGTCGACGGCGGTATGACGCTGTATCCCGGTTTCGAAGCCGGGGGCTGATTCAAGTAGTATCCCAGTACTACTGGGCCCCGCATATAATGAAGTACGCTCATGCCTAAGCGCTGGAGCTTTTGGGTCGCCTGGGGGACCATATCACTGGTGGCGGCCGGCGGAGCCGATCTTTTAGGTAAGCTTCGGTTCTTTCAACTCCTCTCGCTCAAAGCCTACGACGCGAATTTTGTCCTGCGCGGGAAGCGCCCGGCGGAAGGTATCGTACTCGTCGTCGCCGACGAAAAGACGCTGAACACGTTCGATGATTTACAGGCTTTCTTTCACCCCTACTATGCGCAGGCGATCAAAGGAGCCGAACTAGGAGGGGCCAAAGCGGTTGGGCTGGACGCGGCGTTCGCGATTCCGGTCACGCGCTGGGCGCCGGACAACGATCGGCTCATGGCCGAAGCCGTCGCGTCGGCGCAGATTCCCGTGGTGGTGGGATTTATTCCCGCGCTCATGGGCAAGCAGCGGGATTGGGTGATTCCGGTAAACATGATCGCCTCAGCGATGGGGTTGGCTGGATACTCGAATCTCACCACCGATCTGGACGATTTCGTCCGCCGGCAGGAACTCATCGAGGCTCCGGCAGCGGGCGCACCGCCCGATGCACCGTTGGCCCGATCATTTCCGCTGAGGATCGCCGAAAAAGCTCTGAATAAGGACGTGCATTTCGAACGCGGCCGGCTGGTGCTGGCCGGAAAATCAATCCCGGCCACAGATCGCACGATTCCGATCAACTTCGCGGGTCCGGCCGATACGTTCCCCCGAATCTCGCTCTCCGACTTTGTTGCCGCGACGCAAGCCAAAAACACGCAGCAATTGAAAGCCTGGGTCGGCGGTAAGATCGTGCTCATCGGTCTGGATTCCTCTGTCGGAGATCGTTATTCGACTCCATTTTTTACGGTGTTCGAGGGCTCGAAATGGACCACCGCGGGGGTCGAAATCCACGCGAGCACGCTCAGCACGATCCTGAACGGCGCCTACATTCTTCCGGTACCCGAGTGGGTTCGCGTCATCGCGATGATCGTGATCGCGTTTATTACATTTGGCGCAGCCACTCTGCTGCGGCGGCGTCTGGTGGCGGTCTCCGTTCTCGCGATCCTCGGAATCGCATTGGGAAGTTCGCAGGTATCGTTTCAGGCGGGTTATGCATTGTCCGCGTCGGATCTAGCGGAGTGCTGGTTGTCGAGCCTGGTCGCTTCGATCATTTTCCGGTTCGTCACTGCCGAGCAGCGGCGCGACCATTTCCGCCGCGCTGTCGCGCTTTTCGTCGGGAAGAACGTGGCGAGCAGCCTGGATCAATCGACGGTCATCGCTTTATCCGGCAATCGCGAGCTGGTGACCATCCTGTTCACCGATATTCGAGGGTTCACAGCATTCTGCGAAGACAAGGATCCTTCTGAGGTCGTCACGCTGCTGAACGAGTATATGCGCCAGATGTGCTCGATCATTGTGAAGTATCACGGCCAGGTGAACAAGTTCATCGGCGATGGCATCCTGGCGATCTTTTCGGACGATGAAGGAAAAGAGTTTGGTGAACATCCCCTACGAGCCGTTCAGTGTGCGACGGAGATGGTGACCGCGCCGGGCCGCTTTCAGACTGGCGCAGGGCTCCACACCGGGCTGGCAGTGGTTGGGAACGTCGGGTCGGAGGATAAGATGGAATACACGGTGCTCGGGGACACCGTAAATCTGGCGTCGCGCCTGGAAAGCTTGAACAAGGAGAAAAAGACGAAGCTGTTGATGAGCGCCGCTACTCAGGCGTTCCTGGATGGACGCGTGGAAGTGACGCCATTGGGAAGCGTTCCGGTGCGCGGGCAAAGCGAGCCAATCGAAATCTTCACCGTTTCTTCGCTGTTGGTTGCCCACGCCGATAAAGACCTTCAGCCACAGATAAACGCAGATGAACACTGATAAAACAATTTTCTTCCATCTGTGTTTATCCGTGTTTATCTGTGGCAGTCTGTTTGCCGATACGCCGGACGGTCCCGTGGGCATGCTTCTCGCGGCGGGCGATGCGAAGGTCCTGCGCGCCAACACCGAGACTCCTCTGGATGCGAAGCCGACGGACCTTTTGTTCACGGGTGATGCGATTCGCACGGGCACGACTCCTGCGACGTACCTCTTCTGTTCCGGGAAGACCACACAGACGCTTGGCCCGGCGGGCGAGGCTCGATTCGAGGCAGCGCAGGTGCGCATCAAGACTGGTAAGATCACGGCGCAAAAGCCGGCGGGTTCGTGTTTTCTTCCCCAGGTGGTTCGAGTTTCGGTCGCTACTCAGCAGCACTACGGCGTCAGTATGACTCGCGGATTCGAGAAACCCGAAGTTCCGCCTGTGCCGCGAGACAAGCTCCCACCGGCGGTGATCGCGGAATTGGAGCCTTTCGAAAAAGCCCTGCCGGATGCTGGTGATGATCCTTCGCCATTGGTCGGATTGGCCGCGGTCTTCGAGAAAGAGAATCTACCCGCGAACGCGCTCGAAATTTACACGCGGATTCGGACTAAGTTTCCGGATGCAGTCTGGGTCAAGGCCAAGATCTTCGATTTGCAGGAAGTCCTGGCGAAACAGGTCCTGGCGGCGCAATCGGCAGGACCCGGCGGCAATACGTACGCTTTGCTGATCGGCGTTTCGAAGTACAAAAGTCCGGATTTGGCGCTTCAGTTCGCCGACCGGGATGCCGTCTCTTTTGACGAGGTGCTTTCAAGTCCGCGCGGCGGTGCGATCCCGAAAGAAAACATGCTGCTGCTTACCAATGAAAAGGCCACCAAGGCGGCGGTTGAAAACGCTTTTCAAAATTTCTTGAAGCAGCGGGCGGGCAAAAAGGACACGGTGGTGATCATGATCGCGGGTCATGGAACGGTGGAAACTCCGGGCAGCAAGAAGGCGTTCATTCTGACCTACGATTCGGACCCTCAGGATCTATCGAGCACCGCTCTGCCGGTCAGCGAACTGCAGGACCTGTTTAAGGACCAGTTGGCGCAGGTCGGCCGCGTTCTGATGTTCGTGGACGTGTGCAAGGCCGGTGTCATTGGCACAATCTCGAATCTGAACGTCAACAATGACGTTCAGCGCTTGCAGGAGGCTGATGGGGATTTGTTTCTGTTCATGGCCAGCCGTCCTCGGGAGAAGTCGATTGAAGGGCCGGATTTCGGCGGTGGCCACGGCGTGTTCAGCTATTACGTGGTGAAGGGCCTGATGGGCGACGCGGACGAAGACAAAAACGGAAAAGTTGATATCGACGAGCTGATCAAATACGTGACCGACAACGTGGAAACCAGCACCAAGAAAAGCCAGCACCCGAACTATGCCGGCCAGTTCACCGGAACGGTTCCCATCGCAGATCTGAGCAAACCTGGCGTTCAGATCACGCACCGCTTCATGCTCTACGATTCCCGGCGCGGCGAGCCCCTCGCTTTTGCATCGGCGGCCTCGCCATTTATTCCTGAGCAGCAGGAGACTTCCCGCCGGCTAGAGGAATTCCAAAACGCGATTGACCAGCGCCGCCTTCTTCCGGGAGAGCCGAGCAATGCGTTTTCGATCCTCGATCAGTTAAAGAATGAGCTCGCACCTCAGTTGTTCGCGGATCGCCAGAACGAGTTGCGGATCGCCCTCGAGGAGCGCGCTCAGGAAGTCCTGTTGCGCTATCTGGCCGGCGATCAGGTCCCGCAAACCCAGGCGGATTTCGCTTCGGCAGGTCGTGACATGGAAGTGGCGCGCCAGCTCACGCCCGAATCGCTGTTCCTCGAAGGCCGCGAAGACTTCTTCCGCGGACGCTCTCTGCTGTTCGACAAGCAATTCCCGCAGGCCGCCGCACTTTTGGAAGAGGCCGTCCGCTTTGACCCCTCCGCCGGCTATCCATATAACGCGCTGGGCATTGCCTACCTGGAGCAGGCCCAGTTCGATAAAGCCATTCCAGCCTTTCGCGACGCTGCTCACAGAGCGCAGCACTGGGCTTACCCGCTCCATAATTTGGCGCTGGCATACGTTGAAACCGGCGACTATGCCGCCGCGATCCGGTCTTATCAAGAAGCCCGGCGGCTTGCTCCGAAGGTGAGTTATCTGCCATACAACCTCGGACTGGTGTATCAACGGATCGGGCGATTGAGAGAGGCCGAAGCATCTTACCGGACGGCACTCGCGCTCGCGCCGGATAGCGCCGAACCGTACAATGCGCTTGGTACGCTCAAGGCTTCGCAGCACAAGACGGCCGAGGCGGAGCGGCTTTATCGGCAGACGCTCGAAAAGAACCCCAAGCTTATCGCCGCGCGCGGCAATCTTGCACTGTTGCTGTCCACGCGCCCCGGCGGATTCACGGAGGCCGTTAGTTTATGGCGCGAAAATCTGAGCGAGTCCCCGGAAAATCTGCCGTCCCGCTTGTCGTTGGCTGCCGCGCTAGCGACCAACGGACAGGTTAAGGACGCGATCGTCGAGTACCAAACCACCGTTACCCAGAAACCCGACTACGTCGCTGCGCGCGTCGCGCTGGCAAAACTCCTCAGCCAGGATGGGCGGCCCAGTGACGCGTTGGTCCAGTGGCAGGAAGCGGCCAAGCGTCAGCCGGACGATTTCGCGACCCAGGAAGCAATCGGCGATCTCGAACTTGCGGCTGGAAACCAAGCTGCCGCGCGCGCAGCGTTCTCGGCAGCACTTCAAGCAGCTCCCGATTCACGAACGCGCAAATCGATTCGAGCCAAACTCAACCGGACGCCCGGGAATTAGAGCTTTTATGAATCACAAAACAGCGCTCGTTACTGGTGCAAACAAAGGGATCGGATTCGAAATCGCCCGTGGCCTTTCGAAGCAGGGAATGAACGTCCTACTTGGCTGCCGCAGCCGTGAAGCGGGTGAGGCAGCCGTGAAGGCGTTAGCCGCCGAGGGTCTATCCGCCACGGCTTTGGTGCTGGATGTGACTCGGGCCGATACTATCGCTGCGGCCGCTCAACAGATCGACTCGAACCACGGACGCCTGGATGTCCTCGTGAACAACGCCGGCATTTCGGCCGAAGGACGAGTTTCCCCCAGCAAGGGCGATCTGAATCGCGTGAAGCAGGTCTACGACACCAATGTCTTCGGCGTCATGGCCGTGACCCAGGCAATGTTGCCGCTACTGCTCCGGTCTGAAAGTGGGCGTATCGTAAACGTGAGCAGCAGCCTCGGCTCTCTCGGTCTGACTAGCGATCCAGACCATCCATATTCGAAATTTAATCTGCTTGGTTATAACTCATCCAAGAGCGCCCTCAACGCGATCACCGTGCAGTTTGCCAATGAACTGCGCGCAACGCCGGTTAAGGTGAATGCGGTTTGCCCCGGGTACGTAGCGACTGACCTCAACGGACGAACTGGCCCTCGAACTCCCGAACAAGGGGCCCGCATCGCGATCCAGATGGCGATGATAGGTTCTGATGGCCCGAGCGGTGGCTTTTTCAACGAGGATGGAAGGGTCGTGTGGTAAGTACTCTTCGTACGGCAATTTTTTCCCATAACTTCTAGTACGTATGGTTGCGGGGGATCGCGCCTTTACTGTAGGATGAGTATCCTGCTGTCTCGACAGCGTCTTGGCCATCATGCGTCCGTCTATCAACCCCGTCGGGTTGGCAGTCCTGGTACTGCTGACCCCATTATCGAAAGCGGCGGACGCGCCAGTGCAATACACGGGTCCCGGCTCGTGCAGCTCTACCAGTTGCCACGGCGGGGTGCAGCCGCGCACTCAAACGACGGTTCTTCAGAACGAATACAGCACCTGGACGGTTCAAGACAAACACGCTCGAGCCTTTAGCGCCCTCACCGGCGACATAGGCAAGCGAATGGGCCGGATTCTCCACCTCGAACCCGAAACCTCGTCCCGATGCGTGACGTGCCACGCGCTCGACATCACCCAGGCTCAAAAGGCCAACACCTTTGACCGGAATGACGGCGTGAGCTGCGAGAACTGCCACGGAGCTTCTTCCAACTGGCTGGGACCGCACACGACGCGCGGCTGGACCTACGAGAAATCGGTTCAAGCTGGAATGTACGACACGCGCGACCTGATCAAGCGTTCCGAGCGGTGTCTGTCCTGCCATCTGGGCGATCCCGAAAAATACGTCGACCACGAGATGATCGCGGCCGGGCATCCCGACCTGTATTTCGAGCAAGCATCGTTCGAAGCGGTCATGCCGCGTCACTGGAAGGATGCCAAAGACAAAGATCCATTCATCGACGTGCGGACCATGGTTACGGGCCAGGCCGTGCAGTTACGCGAGAACATGCGCCGCATCGCGCGCGACACCACCCGGTTCTGGCCGGAGTATGCAGAACTGGATTGTTTCGCGTGCCACCACAACCTCACCGCGGCTAAAGATAGCTGGCGTCAGGAAGCAGGATATCCCGGCCGGCGGGCTGGCAATCCGCCGTGGAATCCGTCGCGCTATGCGGTTTTTCAGGTCGTGCTTACGGACGTCGATCGTGGCTCCGCACAGCAACTGGATTCCGAAGTCAGGCGAGTGATGGCGCTGGTCAGCGACATTACCGCGGACAAAGTTCAAATCGCGCAAGCTGCCACCGCGGCGGCCACCGTAGCGGACGGCGTTGCCCGGCGTCTGGCGGGCGCTTCGTTCGATCAGGCGAGCGCGGCCCGGATTCTGAAGAAGATCGCCGGGGATTCAGAGCGAATTTCATCCCAGGGCGAGCGCGCCGCCGAGCAGGCGGCGATGGCGATTGACTCGCTCTATATAGCCACGGGCGCGAATCGGAACGAAGCCCAGATCAGGGCGGCGATTAACGGGCTCTTTCAACTGCTGCAAAATCCGTCAGCCTATCAGCCGGCCCCATTTGCACGCCAGATGAAGAGTTTGGATGCGCTACTTCCATGAGCCGCGAATTCTTCAATCTGCGTTTATCGGCGTTCATCTGCGGCAAATTATGTGTTCTGGCTGCGCTTTGCCTCGCTTCCGCTAACGCGCAGACCGACCCCAATGCGGGGCTCGCGCCGAACACGGCCGCGCTCACCGCGGCCGACGTTACGGCCATCATCACCAACGCCGCGCTGGCGGTGGATCAGCCGGCCATGGTCGTCGCCGTCAGTGACCGTCAGGGAAATATTCTGGGCGTGTTCGCCAGGAGCTCTGCTCCGGCGTTGTCCGTGGGGAACTTTGGCCAGATGGTCGATACCAACGAACTCGCCGCCGCGCTGGCGCGGACCGCGGCGTTTTTCAGCAACAGCCAGGCTCCGCTCTCATCACGGACCGTCCGCTTTATCAGTGGAATCCATTTCCCGCCGGGAGTGATGTACGTGGCGAATGCTCCTCTCTACGGGATCGAAAACTCCAATCGCGGCTGTTCGTTCAACGCCCCTTATATTCCCGGCCAAGCTTTCCCTCTGGCCCGTCCCATCAGCGCGAGCCTGGGTCGAATGGTTCGTGGTCGCGAATCCGCTCGAGCTGTTTCCAGCCAGCCGGGATTGGGCATCATCACTGGCAAAGCGGACCTGAACGACAGCGATCCCAACGCGGTGAATCCCGGCGGCGTGCCCCTGTACAAAGCTGGACGAATGGTGGGCGGAGTTGGCGTCGCTGGGGTTCCGCCGAATGTTGCCGAGTATGCTGCTTTCGCCGCCTCATTCAGTTTTGGCCTACCGCTTCCACTGCCCGATCCGGGTGCTGTTTTCATCAACGGGATCGAGCTTCCGTTCGTGAATCAGACCACGATACCGGCTGGCACTTCACCGGTAGCCGCTGGCACATCGCTGAACACTCTGGGTAGTTGGGTCATGAGTCCCGTTAGCAGTCCGGGTCCTGCGCCGGAAGGCTATCTGGTTGCCGCTGCAACAGGGCCGCTGGGCGGCCTGACCCAGGCCCAGGTGACCCAGATCATCAACCAGGCCATTTCTGTAGGGAACGAAACACGGGCTGCGATCCGCTTGCCCCTGGGGACCAGAGCAAAATTTGTGATCTCGGTAGCTGACCTCGATGGCAGCATCATCGGACTTTATCGGATGGAAGACGCGACGGTGTTCAGCATTGATGTGTCGGTCGCCAAGTCCCGCAACGTAATTTACTTTAGCGGTCCAAACCGGAAGCCATCGGAACTGGCGGGCGTGCCGATGGGAACCGCCGTGACCAACCGCACGATCGGGTTCGGCGCACAACCCCTGTATCCGCCGGGTATCGATCTTACGAATCCAGGGCCGTTTTTTCCGCTCTATCAATTCGACACCGCGAACCCTTGCACGCAAGGCGCACAAGCCGCGAATCCCTACCAGAACGGAGTTGTGTTTTTTCCCGGTTCGCTTCCTCTTTATCTCAACGGCGTGCTCGTGGGCGGACTCGGCGTCAGTGGAGATGGAGTCGACCAAGATGATTTTGTGACCTCCGGGGGCGCTGCGGGATTCTACGCTCCCACGAATTTGCAGGCGGATCAGGTAATCGATGAAGGCGTCCGGCTTCCTTACCTGACCTTCCCTCGCAACCCTACGGATTGAGTTCAAATGGCACGAATCCAATCCTGGCCCCGATGGGCTCTTGCGCTGTTCGCCATCGCCGGTACGCTCAGCGGACAGATCCAAAGAATCCCGCGCCAAAGCCGGCCCACTACAGGATCGATCGTGGGGCTCCTACAGACGGAAAGTGGTCTGGGAATCTCCGGCGCGCGAGTGGTGTTGCTCCCGCCCAGCGGCAGGCAGATTGAATTGATCACTACGGGCGACGGTGTTTTCCTCAAACCCGATCTTCAACCGGGATCGTACCACTTGACCGCCACCCGCGACGGCT
>JBEKBK010000334.1:0-9393 GCA_050015435.1 Bryobacteraceae bacterium | reverse complement strand
CCGGCAGGAGAGTTCGACGCCTCTCGGCGCGCGAATGGTATCGGTGATGATCACGTGTCCTCCCGTCAACTCATTGTCTCGCTTTGATGACAGATTCTTCATCGACGGGTTTGTTAGAATTCGATACCTGGAGGAAGTTATGAAATTCTTGTCGGGATTGGTTTTGGGATGCGTGCTCTGCGGGGGAGCCTGGACACTTTCGGCGCAAAACGAACGCGCCATGCATCCTCGGATCGCGAAGGCCATCGAGGCGATAAGGGATGCCAAAGCTTATATGGAAGCCGCGCCCCATGATTTTGGAGGGCACAAAGCCGATGCCATTCGCGCCTCCGACGAAGCCATCCGCCAACTGAATCTCGCGCTGGCATATCGCGGCAGGATGGATCGCTAACCCCTCACTCTTTTCGGGGGCTTTTGAGTTTCCGCGCGAGCTCATGGGCCGCCTGGATCACCTTGGCCAACCGGCGGGCCCGGGCATCGGGAGTCCGGTAATAGAAGATCGCGAACAATTGCCCCCGGCGCTGCGCTGGCGACATGCGCTTCCAGCCTTCCTGCGCGAGCACATCCTGAGCAAAGGCTAGACGAAGCGCCGGGGGCAACTCTTGTTCAGCTTCCATCACTGCCAGGAGGCGCTCGGCCATCTGGTCGGCGCGCCGCTGGCGAGCCTCGGGACTCTTCACATCCGTAATCCAATGGCTGATATCCCGGAGTGTGGAATAATTCAATCCGTCAAACCAGCGCTGCAACGCGGGGTCTTCTGAAAGGACCGGCTCCAGTTCCTCGGGCACGCTGGCGACGCGTTCTTCGGTGTCGGGTTCCAGGTGGAACCGTGCGGTGTCGCCGGGTCCAGTCCCCGCGCCGGCTTGCATGCGCTTGTTGACCAGCAAGATGTGACCACCGGTCCGTGCCGGGAAGAGCGAGGTCCGAAACGCGAAGCTGTTGATCTCCCCCTTCACTTTCAACTGCCCGCGCACACCCCAGACTTTGGCCACATCGAACGGGATCCGAATGATCACCCAATTCAGCCGGGACTGCATGCGCTCAAGCACTGCCTTGAAGGACTTCGGCATAAGTTAGAGCTTACTCCGCAAGACTAGCCACTGCCGGAACACCGGCGGATTCTCGAGCCACGTGGTCATCCACAAGACCATCTCCTCTTTCATATCCCGCTGAGCCGCGCTTCGCATCGCCCAGCGCGCGTGATCCTTGGCTCTGATCACCAATCGCCGAACCGCCGCGCGACGGTCCAGACCGCCGCGCTCGTATTCGTCGAGCAGTGCGAGCAGGCTCGATTCGAGCTCGTCCAAAGTCCCCTGGCGCACTCCCTCGACCAGCGGAGTCAACGCTACACCGGATTCGCGTAAGAGCCGTCTCAGGTAGCTCTCCGAGATCGGTGCCAGGACTACCCGTAGCTCTTCAAACTGCGTTTCCCCAACCTGCCGCAGCCGGGTTCGGGCGAGCCAATCCGCCAGTTCAACCCGCTTTCCGGGCTTTTTTCGCGGCGGTTCCTGAGCCGCGGCGGTATTCTTTGGTTGCCTTTTCATGCTGTGCCAGATTCGTCGAGAACTGATGCCCCCCGCCGCCGGGTTTGGCGACGAAATACAGGTATTTTGTTTCAGCAGGCGCGAGCGCGGCTGAAATCGCGTCCAGGCCGGGACTGGCGATGGGCCCCGGCGGAAGCCCCGCGTGCTGATACGTGTTGTATGGATTCTGACTCGCCAAATCGGACCGGTGAATCGCATCCCGGTAGCGATTCTCGAGCAATGCCGCGTAGATCGTAGTGGGGTCGCAGGCGAGACGCATGCCGATCTTCAAACGGTTGGCGAAGACCCCCGCGACCAGGGGACGCTCGCTCGCGATGCCGGTCTCTTTTTCCACCAGTGACGCGAGGGTCACCACCTGGTGCGCATCGGCATTCCTTCCGGCTGCGATTCTTTTCCACTGCTTTCGGAATTGATCTGTCATCTGGCGGCACAGATCCTCCGGCGTGGCCCAATGGGACAAGCGATACGTCGCCGGAAACAGATATCCTTCGAGCGTCTTGGCCTCCGGCGCCACGTCATTCACCATTGACGGGTCCGCCGCCGCCCGCAGGAAATCGCCCGCAGGAAATATGCCCGCGGACTCGAGCGAATGGGCGATCTCGAACATGTTGCTGCCTTCCGGCACCGTGAATTCCACGTAGTATACATCGCCGCGGGCAAGCTTATCGAACACTTCCCGAACGGACCCGGGTTGGGTGAAACGATATTCGCCGGCCTGAAGTTTCGCGCCGCGCCGGAGAGCCCGCTCGATCCAGAACTGCCACGTGTAACGAATCACCCCACTCTGCGCGAGTGTTCGTCCGATCTCGCGTGCGCCCCTGCCTTTTTCGATCCGAATGAAGGTTTCACCCTGGAAACCCTGGTAAGACACACTGAGCGAAAGTGCCGCGGCGGCCACGAGAAGCAGCAATACCGCCGTGGCGGACAGGATCACCCGCGGGACCAGCTTCAAGCTCCCGCCCCTGAATCGAGATAGCTCCCGAGTAAGATTACCGCCGCGAGCCGATCCACCGCGCGAGCCCTTTTCTCGATGCTGATCCCGCTGTCTCGAAGCACCCGCTGAGCTTCCACGGTAGTTAGCCGCTCGTCCCAGAACTTGACCTCAAGCCCGGTCTTCTGCGCCAGTCTTCCCGCAAACGCACGCGCGTATTCGGCTTGCCGGCCCTCGTGACCGCTCATATGCAAGGGATGTCCCATAAGGATCAGCCTAACCTGATGCTTTGCTATCAGGTCTTCGAGGGCTCCGAGGTCCGCTCGAAGATTGGTCCGCTGGAGCGTGGGTAATCCCTGGGCGGTAATGCCCAGCGGATCGCTGAGCGCGAGTCCGATGCGTTTTTTGCCCAGATCAAGCGCCAGGATACGCCCTTCCGCTGTTTTCGACTGGTATTCCACTCTCTGTCCAAATTATAGTGATAGGCAGAGCGTTAGCGGAACGGTGCGCCACAGGAGGCCGGGGCCTCCCCGCTCGCTTGGACAAATCTGCCGCCACGGCCTTCCGTTGTGGCGCAGTTACGGATGATTAAAAGTGCTCGCCCCTCCACCAGCCACGCAGAAGACCACCCGAGCCGGCATCGGGATACTGGCCGGCTGCGCGGCGATCACTTTGCTGTACTTTGGGCAGGCATTTTTCATCACGGTGATCATCGCTTCCATGATCGCGTTTCTGCTCGATCCCATGGTGGAGTTCTTCATGAAACTGCGCCTGCCGCGCGGGCTAGCCAGCTTCGTGGTCTGCACGATCGGTTTGATATTCCTCTACCTGGCTGGCGTGGGCCTCTATACCGAGTCCGCCGCGATGCTGGACGACTTGCCCGCTTACGGCGATCGGATTAATGAGTTGGTCGACCAGGTGGTCACCCGGGTCGAGCGAGTCGAGCAAGGGGTATATCGAACGCTGATTCCGAAACGGCTACAGCAACAAAATCAGGTTCCGGTCGAACCACAGAATACAACTACAGGCCGCGGAAAGCGGAGGGCCGTGCAGCCGCCCCCTCTTGAACAGCCGGGCATTCCCGAAGTGCGTGTCCGGTCCGAGCCCACCCCTCTGGTCGATTACCTTCCGGTGTACCTGAGTTCTTTTTACAACGTGTTGCTCATGGCGTCATTCGTGCCTTTTTTGGTGTATTTTCTCCTGAGCTGGCGGGACCACGTGCGGTCTCGCGTTTTCAATTTGTTTGAGGGCGATAATCGCGAGGCAGCCGAGAATGCGTGGGCCGGTGTGGGCGAAATGGTGCGAGCCTACGTGATTGGCAATTTCCTGCTGGGTCTGGTGTTAAGCGTGGCCAGTGCATTGCTTTTCGCGGCCGTAAAGCTGCCGTATTGGCTGGTGGTATCGCCGATCAGCGGATTCCTGAGCCTGGTGCCGTACATCGGCTTGCCGCTGGCGATGGTGCCGCCGATGGTCGCCGCGCTTCCGGCCACGCGGGAGCCCGCGCTCTATCTGTATCTCGCCCTGACGGTAGCCTTGCTGCATCTGCTCGCTCTGAATCTCCTGTACCCGAAATTCGTCGGTGCACGCGTGCACCTGAATCCGCTGGCGGTGACCATCGCACTGATGTTCTGGGGATTGATGTGGGGCGGCATCGGACTCCTGCTCGCCATTCCCTTGACCGCCTCCATCAAGGCGGTGTGCGATCATCTGAGTGGTCTTCAGGCGTACGGAAGATTGCTCGGCGATTGATCACGACGGTTGACCTGGAGGTCTTTTTCAATGAGCAAGCAGTTCTGGACGTTTCTTGCGGCTGGCCTGGGTGTGGTGGCGATCGGTATCGCCGTCCTTCTGCTCTCCACCAAGAGCGCGCATCTCGAGCTCAAAGGACAGATCCTGAAGGTCCGCGTGCTGGCGCTCAGCCCCACTGCTTCCATCGTGGTCGTCGATTTCCGCGCAACCAATCCGTCGGATATCCCCTTTGTGGTCAGAACCGCCGGACTGCTGCTGGATCCGATCAAAGGCGAAGCGGTAGACGGCGCCGGGATCTCCAAACCGGATGTCGAGAATGTGTTCAAGTATGAGAAGCTGGTCGGCCCCAAGTACAACGATGTCCTCAGCATCAAGGACAAGATCCCTCCCCATCAGACAGTGGACCGGATGATTGGCGCGCGATTCGAGATGTCGGAAGTGGAGCTTGAGGGGCGCAAAGACTTTCGCGTGCACATTGAGGATCTGGACGGCGCAGTAGCGGAAATAGTCGAATCGCGATTCGGGGCCCTACGGAAGTAGTGAGGTTGCCGCGGCGGCAATCAACGCCGCGGCCCCGAAACTCCTGCTGAATTACTTCTGCGCTGTCTGCTTGTCGACTGCGGCGCTCTTCGGCTCGGTGTGGGCCTTTTTCTTCTCGATGGTGATGGTCTTGATGCGGACCAGATCGTTGACGATGCCGTTCTCTGGACTGTGCGGGACGGAGTTGATTTTATCGACGACATCCATTCCCTCGGTCACGCGGCCAAACGAGCTGAAGCCCCCATCGAAACTGGGTACATCCGCAACCATGATGAAGAACTGCGCGCCATCACTATGCCTGAAAGAGTGGTAGGTGGAGACGACCCCCCGCAAGTGCGACAACGCACCGAGTTCCGGCGCGAGCATATCTAGTCCGCCCTTACCCCAGTCCTTCCGTTCCGTTTTGGGGTCTTTGAACAGCGGGTCGCCGCCCTGGACGTAAGCTTTGCCGACGCGGTAGAAGCCGCTGCCGTCGTAATAGTGTTCGCGGGCGAGCTTGATGAAATTCGCTACATGTTTCGGAGCTTTGTCCGCGAATTCAAAGCGGAACGACCCGAGATCGGTGGTGACGACGGCTTCCAGTTCGGACGCCGGAGTGGTATCTTCCGTAGCCTGCGCCCAGGCTATGGTCAGGGGGCACAGCACGAGAGCGGCGAGTAAATGGGGCCTCATGGCGGAGAGTTTTTCGATTCGCATGCAAGGATTGTAAAATCCGCTTGTCCAGTGGGGAAATGGGAAGGTCAGGCTAGGGGTCCTGGACCTGACCGGAACTAAAGGTCCAGTCGTCTCAAAATGATTGTGGCCGCGGCGCCATGCAGGCCGCGGCCACGATCGTGTGATGCGAGACTTCTTCGGACTAGTTCTTCGCTTTCTGCTCGTCGCCGATCGGGGCTTTCTGTGCATCGACGACGGCCTTCTTCTTCTCGATCGTGATGGTCTTGATGCGGACCAGGTTGTCTACGATACCGTTTTCCGGATTGTGGGGGACTTGGGTAATCTTATCGACCACGTCCATTCCCTCGGTCACCCGGCCGAACGCGCTGAAGCCGTGATCGAGGCTCGGCGTGTCCTTCACCATGATGAAGAACTGTGCGCCATCTTTGTGTTTAAACGAGTGGTACGTGGAGATGACGCCGCGCAGGTGTGACATATCGCTGTATTCCGGCGCCAGCATATCCAGTCCACCCTGGCCCCAGGACTTCTTTTCGGTCGCAGGGTCCTTGAGCAGCGGATCGCCGCCCTGGATGTAAGCTCTGCCGGCTCGGTAGAACGCGCTGCCGTCGTAGTAATGCTCGCGGGCGAGCTTGATAAAATTGTCTACGTGTTTCGGAGCCTTGTCCGGGGCGAATTCAATGCGGAATGACCCGAGTTCAGTGGTAATTACCGCTTCCAGGTCAGACGCGGGTGTAGTGTCGGTGGTCTGCGCCCAGACGGCGGTCATGGGGCACAGCAAGAGAGCGGCGATTAATTGGGGCCGAATGGCAGAAAGTGTATCGATTCGCATGCACGGATTGTAAAATCAGTGCGTTCACGTGCAAATGGGAAAATCAGGCTAAGGGTCCTGAACCGCGTTCAGGACCAAAGATTCAACCCCACCTGTTTCGAGGGATATACCGACGCCCCGTCGGCCGCCTTCGAAAAACAAGAAAAGCCCCACCAGGGGGTCCGGCGCGGACGAGGGCGTCCGCCCCACATCAGGTCCCCCTGGACCCGTCGGCCTTTGGGCGCCCTGTTAGGCCACGGCGGGCGCGCCCGCCAGACATTTTTCAAGCGCTTCGCAGAAGAAGTCCAGGTTGTCCTTCGTCGCAAGGGGCCCCATCAGACCGATTCGGAAGATCTTTCCCGCGAGCGGGCCGAATCCTCCTGAAATTTCGATCCCGTGTTCCTCCAGGAGCAATTTTCGAACGCGCACATCGTTGACCCCCTCGGGTACGCGCACGGTGTTGAGTGTGGGGATGCGATTGCCTTCGGCCACGTACATCTCAAGACCCATGGCCCGCATTCTTTGCACAAACTCGACGTGCCAGCGTTGATGCCGGGCGAACCGCTGCTCGACTCCTTCGTCGCGAATCGCCGCCAGCCCTTCCCGCAAAGCGTAAAACATCGTGATCGGCGCGGTGTGATGGTACCGATGCTGGCCTTCGTAATAGTCGGTGATCAGTTTCAGGTCCAGATACCAGATGGGCGGGTCGGTCTTTCTGGCGCGCAACCATTCGATGGCCCGGGGCGACGCGGTCAAGGGCGAGAGTCCAGGCGGGCAACTCAGTCCCTTTTGGGTGCAACTGAACGCGACGTCGATCCCGGAAGCGTCTATCCGGATGGGAATCCCGCCCAGAGAGGTAACGCAGTCAGCGATTACCATGGCGCCGGCGGCATGCGCGGGACGGGTAATCCATTCGGGATTTTGCAACACTCCCGTGGAGGTTTCGGCATGCACGAACGCGACCACTTGAGGGCGCTCGCGATCGATGAACTCCGCCGCTTCCGCTTCGCTGAAGGTTTCACCCCACGGCTTTTCACATCGCACGACTCGAGCGCCGTGGCGCCGGCCCATCTCCGCGATGCGGTCGCCAAAAAATCCGGCGGTAAAAACGGCGAACTTCGCGCCGGGTTCGACAAAGTTCGAGACGGCGGTTTCCATGCCCGCGCTGCCCGTTCCCGAGATCGCGAATACAAACGGGTTCGCGGTTCCGTAAACGGTGCGGAGATCGCGATGGACTGCCTCGACCACTTCGAAGAAAAACGGATCCAGGTGGCCGACGATCGGCGCGGTCATGGCCTCGTATACACGAGGCTCGATCTGCGTAGGACCAGGGCCGAACAGGAATCTACGGGGAGGTTTGAATGACGGCATAGCTCAAGTGTACAAGGCTTCCTCAGAGCGGCGCGAGGGAGGGAAGATGATAGTGAAAGTTGCTCTTGAATTGGGCACAGGCGCCCTGGTATGACGCTGACGCGCAGATGCTCTGCAGGGATTGGAACACCACCCCGATACGGTTGGTGAGAGACGTGTTGGGATTCACGCCGGCGGCCGAAACCAGGTGATCGAAGTCCGGGGCCAGAAGGTCCACCGTGCCCGATACGTCGCTGAGTTTAGCCAGCGCTCCCGCCGCCGCATACGGGTCGTACCCCGCCAGTAGCGACAGCAGCTCGCCGTACGCATCGGCATCTTGCTCATAATCCTGCGCGAGCAGGAAGCGACCGATCCGGCTCTGAATCACGTGCCCGATTTCATGCCCGATCACGAAGCTCAATTCGCTGTCCGAGGCGTTAAGGAGCTCCGCCAGGTTCATGAAGATATCGACCTCGTTCTGCGATGTGTTGGCAAATGAATTAATCTGGCTCACCGACTGATCCACGATCAGGGCCGGCGGATTGTTGCTCAGCGGAAAATTCGCTTCGGCGACGGTCAGAACCTGCTGCCACACGTTTTGAATTCGTTCGGCCTGGGATACTGGCGCGTTGAGACCGGCGGGCGGGAAGCTGGCGTACACTCCCAGGTCCGTGCTCACCGTCCAGGCCACGCAGTACGTCGCGGGCGCGGTTGTGGCGATCAAGATCGATCCTTGGAACGCTCCCCCCACATTCGAGAACAGTCCCGTCAGCGTGGGGAATAATGTACCCACGTCGAACGAATCGTGACCCAGCGGAGGGAGCGTGAGCGTGGTGGTGCCACGCGTATTTCCGTTCTGATCGAGCGCCGTAATGAGGAGGTTCACGGTTGAAGATGAGCTGGGATTGGCGATCGCCACACCGGTCAAAACGGTGGCGGGAGACCGAAACAGTTGAGATGCCGGCGTGGCCTGCGCGGCCAGCCCTTCCTGGGGGACGCCATTCGCCGACTGGCTAAATTCCACGATCCCTTCCAATGGCAACGTCGACTGGGCGATGGCCCATCCAGTCTCCATCGTGGCCGATGTCCCCGTGGATTTGAACGTCGCCGTGCCCTGGGCCGGCACCGTGAAACTGATGCTCGACACGGGGCCCGTCCCGAAGTTCAAGCTCAAGGGGCTGCCGTTGTCCGCATAAAAACTTACGCTCCCGGACGCCGCGAAGGACGAGTTGGGATTCACAAACGTTAGGCTGGTGATCCATTGGGCGGTGGAGGGCCCCCCATCGGCCAACTGCGGAAAATAAGAAACCACTTGCGCGCCCTGTGGGACCATTTGGCCCCACAAACCCGTGCTCAACACAACTACCGCCGCGAGGCAAAATCGGCTCCGAATGATAAGTTTCTTTAAATTCATGTTAATCGACGACCTGACTTTCGTATGTTGCCTTCGGTCATGAGATACCCCGGCTAAGGGCTGGACGCGCGGGAACTCACGTTTGTCATTCGGCGGAAATCCTAAGGTTGATTAGGGCCCCTTCGCGCTGTTACGGTACGGCACGGTACCAGGGGTTGATTGAGGCTTCTTTCCGCGAGCCCTATGCTCTTGGTGAGCGGGACAGGGTCCTTCATCCAGCAGCTCGGACGCCCGAGCATTAGCAATATGGCCGCCTGTTCCGCTTCTGAGGAACCATTTCCGCAAGCGCTGATTTTCAAGCATTTGCGGCTCCAGGGGAAGCGCCGATTGGCACCAACTGGTAGCCGAGGCGGCGGGCCTGGCTGGTAAGTTTACGTTGCAG
>JBEKBK010000333.1:0-12988 GCA_050015435.1 Bryobacteraceae bacterium | reverse complement strand
AACGGAGAGAGCAACCGGGATGGGTCATCGGAAAGCTATAGTGCAAACTACGGCGTCGAGGGGGCAAGCGACGATCCGTCAGTCGAAACGGTGCGTGTCCGCCAGATCAAGAATTTCCTGTTGACCATCGCGGTTTCTCGAGGTGTGCCCATGCTGCTCGGAGGGGACGAGTTCCGGCGCAGCCAGAGAGGTAACAACAACGCCTATTGCCAGGACAACGAGACCAGCTGGGTCGATTGGTCGCTGCTCGACCGGAACCGCGAGGTGTTTCAGTTCGCTCGCGGTGTGTTTACGCTTCGCCGGGCCCACCCGGAGCTACGCCGGGAAGCTTTCTACACAGACGAGGATATTCGTTGGTTCAATCAGTCCGGGAATAAGCCGGATTGGTTCGATCCCCGCCAAAAGTGTCTGGCGTGCTTCATTCCCGGCCATGACGGGGCCGATCTGTTCCTGATGTTCAACGCCGATAGCGACGCGGTCACCTTCGTCCTTCCGCCATGCTCTCCGCGCTCTTGGCGCCTCGCCACCGACACTGCTGCGCCAACCAGTTTTTATGGCCCTCACAATGAAGCCGTGCTCGCGAATCCGGCACGTTACCTGGTGCAATCCCGTTCCAGTGTGATTGTGGTTGCGCGTTAGCCGAGAAGCATTGATCCCTTCACGCCCCAGAGCTCTCGCGCGTACTCCATGACGGTCCGATCGCTCGAAAACTTTCCCATACGGGCGACATTCAAAATCGACATGTGCGTCCAACGACTCCGGTCGCGGAACGTATTACCTGCCATTTCCTGCGCTTCGACGTAGGGAGTGAAGTCCGCCAGGTGGAAGTGCTCGTCGTTCGCATCTAGAACGCTGGCGAAGATCCACTTGAAAAGCTCTGGTTCGTCAGTGCAGAACAGATTGGACGAAAAGCTATCGACGACTCTTTTCAAGCGCGGATTGCGGGCATAGTATTCCCAGGGCCGATAGGATTTCTGTTCACGCATGGTCCGAACCTCAGCCGCTTCCAAACCGAAGATGAACATGTTTTCCCGGCCCACTTCCTCCAGGATCTCGATGTTTGCGCCGTCGAGGGTGCCGATCGTAAGGGCTCCATTCAGGGCCAGTTTCATGTTGCCGGTTCCCGACGCTTCTGTTCCAGCGGTTGAAATTTGCTCGCTGAGATCGGCTGCGGGAATGATCTTCTGCGCCAGCGAGACTCGATAGTCGGGTATAAATACCACCTTGATCCACTGGCTGGCCCGTGCGTCGTTGTTGATCACGCGGCCGACGCTGTGGATTAACTTGATCATCTGCTTCGCGAACCAATAACCGGGCGCGGCCTTCCCCGCGAAAACGTAAGTACGGGCCACACCAGGCTGACGGCCATCCTCAATCAGGGAAAGATACTCGTCGATGATGTGCATCACATTGAGCAACTGCCGTTTGTAGGCGTGGATCCGCTTCACTTGAATATCGAAGAGCGAGTCGGGATCGACTTTCAGACGGGTCGTCTCTTGAATAATTCTCGCCAGATGTTCTTTATTGGAATGCTTGACGCGCTGGAACTGTGCTTGAAAATCTACATTTGGCGCATAAGATTCGAGCTCCCTCAGTTGATAAAGATCGGTGAGCCAGCCCCCGCCGATAGTGGAGCTGATCAAGCTTGCCAATTCAGGATTCGCGGTGAGCAGCCATCGCCTTTGCGTGATACCGTTCGTCTTGTTGTTAAACTTTTCCGGGAAGAGTTGAAAATAATCCGGCGCCAGAGAGGAAGTGACCAAGCCGGTATGAATTCTCGATACTCCGTTTATTGAGTGACTTCCGACCATCGCCAGGTGGGCCATGCGCACCTGTGTGGGCGTAGACTCTTCAATAATCGACATCCGCCTGGCGCGCTCGACATCTCCGGGAAAGGCGACAGAAACCCGATCTAGAAAGCGGCGATTGATCTCAAAGATAATTTGCAGATGCCGGGGAAGGACAGACTCAAGTAGGGGAACAGGCCATTTCTCCAATGCTTCCGGAGCGAGAGTGTGATTGGTATATCCCAGGGTTGCTTGCGTAAGGCTCCACGCCTCATCCCACTCCAGGCTCTTCTCATCCACGAGAACACGCATCAACTCCGCGACCGCGAGAGCGGGATGCGTATCGTTCAGTTGCACGGCAACCTTTGCGGGGAAGTCCTGGAAGTTGTCGTGATCCCGTTCGAACCGGCGAACGATATCCCGAATCGCGCAGGCGACGAGAAAGTACTCCTGCACAAGGCGCAGCTCCCGGCCGGCGACGATTGCGTCCGAAGGATACAGCACCTTCGAGATGGTCTCCGAAGCAATCTTCTGTTCGACGGCCTTGAAGTAGTCGCCGTCGTTGAAGATCTGCATGTCAAAATCGCGTGATGAGCGCGCCGCGTAGAGACGCAAGAGACCCACATTCCGGCCGCCGTACCCCGAGATCAGCATGTCATGCGGAACGCCGATCAGGACCTTCCAATCCATCCACATAGGGTTGTAGCAGCCCTTGCGATCGACGCTATGTTCGATCCGGCCATAGACCGGCACCAGGCAGGCTTCATCGGGGCGGGGGATCTCCCAGGGCGTACTTTGGGCGAGCCAATTTTCTGGCTTCTCTTTTTGATAGCCGCTGTCTATTTCCTGCTTAAACAGGCCGTACTCATAGTTGATGCCGTAGCCACACGCGGGAATTCCGAGCGTGGCGAAGGAATCCAGGAAGCAGGCTGCCAGACGGCCAAGGCCCCCATTACCCAATGCGGCGTCTTCTTCACACCCTTCCACGGAGTCCAGGTCACCGCCGAGCTTGTTCAATGTCTGGCGGTATAAGTCACGAAGCCCAAGGTTATCGAGATGATTTCCGAGTGATTGCCCAATGAGAAATTCAATAGAGAGGTAGTTGATGCGCTTGGAATCGTTTCGACGATAGCGCTCCTCGGTTTCGAGTATCCGGTCCACCAGGCGATCCCGGATCGACAACGCCACAGCGTTGAACAGTTCTCTACTCGAGAGATCGTTCCAGGTTTTGCCCAAAGAGTATCTGGCGTGCCGCCGGATGGATTCCTGGATGGTAGAGACGAGGTCTGTAGTGGCCGGTTCCGCACCCTCAGTGACCGAAAGCATGTACTGCCTCTTCTTTCGTGCCGTAGATATCGAAAATCCGATGCATGCGCACAAGCTCGAACAAACTCCGCACCTGTTTCGACATGCCGCATAGCTTCAGGTCACCGCTCTTGGCGCTCAATTGACGGAGGCAAGAGAGCATGGCACCCAGTCCGGAACTATCCACAAACCGCAGATGGCTCAGATCGAGCACCAGTCGGGTGTTGGCCTGGAGTACGGGCCCAATATCGCGCTTGAACTCGCCGGAGTTGCTTGCGTCCAGTTCATCCACTGGCACCGCGGCGACGGTGACGCCATCTATCTTGTCGACTGGTATTTCCATTGAGTCTCACTTTTCTCCCGGCTTGCGGGTCTTTACCAAAACAATGCAGTTTATGCCGCGTTCATCGCGATAGTACCTGACTTCATCAACGCTTCTGGCGATGATATAGGCGCCGAATCCTGAGTCGCGCGAGCCATCGAGCGGCGGCGGCGGCGCGGTCGCTTCGGCCTCGATATGGATCCACTGATCATCGCGGCCATGATAAGCGTGCTTCATGATATTGCTGGCCACCTCGTTGACCGCTAGCTCGAGTGCCGCAATGCTATTTTCGTCCAGTGGGGGACCAGGAAGATTGCGGCAAAAGGTACGCAAAAACTCGCGCACCTGTCGGAGTTTTTTGAGGTCGCTGGTGATTTCAAGCTCCTCTCGTGCCAGGGGAACGTTCCCTTCTTGCACCCGGATCGCCACGCAGGTGAGGTCGTCGGTGAGCCGCGCCGACCCGGTGAACGCCGTCACGGCCTGGTGAACCGTTTCCACGAGCACCGCAGGTTCCAGCTGGCCGTTACTCACAACGCAGTCTTCCAGACGTTGCGGACCGAACAGTTCGCCCGTGGAACTCCGCGCCTCGGTGACCCCATCCGAATAAAAGAGGAACAAGTCTCCGGGCTCGAACGGAATGGAAATTTGATCGTAAATCTCATTTTCCCGGATTCCCAGGGGCAGATTGTCTCCATGCAAAATCTCGTGAAGCCCCGTCTTGCCGTGCAGGTGAACGATCCCTGTGTGCCCGCAATCGACCAGATCGAGGACACGTCTGCCAATATCCAACCGCGCATAGCACAAGGTTACGAAGCTATCCAGTTCGATCAGATGCCGCGCCAGTTCCGCATGGGCCAGCATCACGATCGCTTTGGGCTCCGGCGGCTTACCATCTTTGGACAGAACCATCAAGTCGCTGAGGGCTCTGAGGAAATGGCTCTTCGTCGCGGCGCCCAAGAGTGCCGCGGGTATCCCCTTGCCCATGACATCGCCGACGATCACATCCAGACACTCATCCGAGTGCCTGAGAAAGATGTAGAAATCGCCGTCGATTCTCTGGGAAGGAATTGTCAGCGCAGCCACTCGAAGTCCGGGAACGTCCACGGGCGGCTGATCGAGCAACAGGGTTTGTTGGATTCTGAAGCCGATCTCGATTTCCCGTTCACGCGCCTGTTGTAATTCCTGATTTGCGGTCTGGAGTTGGGCGGTTCGCGCCACGACGCGCTGCTCTAATTCCGCATTGAGGACACGGATTTCCGACTCCGCGCGTTTGCGATCCGTGATGTCAAGGAATGTCACCACCGCCCCGATTGCGTCTCCGTTGCGGCGCATCGGATGAGACCAATATTCGACGGGAAAGAACGTCCCATCCGCCCGCCACATCACTTCATCGTCAACATGCTCGTAATCGCCCTTGATGAGAGCCCGGTACGCCTTGCATTCTGCCTGGGAAAGCGATCTTCCGTCGGCCAGCCGGTAGTGGGCCAGGCTGTGAAGATTTTTCCCAAGCAAACTGACCGCTTCCCCATACCCAAGCATTTTTGCCGCAGCCCGGTTCACCCACGTGCAGTTACCTTGGAGGTCGAGGCCGCAAATCGCCTCGGCGGTGGAATCCAGAAGAAGCCGTATGTGCTGTTCCTTTTCCCGGAGAGCCACTTCGCCCTCGGCACGCTCCACCCTTGTTCGCAGAGTCCCGATTCCAAACGCCAGGTCGCTCGCAAGCTCGGTCAGTAGCGCGACCTCTTCCGTGCCGAAGGCATCCGGCTCCGCGGCATAAATCATGATGGCGCCGAACGCTTCTGAGTTGACGATCAGAGGAATGGAAACACTGGAACCATAGCCGCGTTTCAGGGCCTCTGCACGCCACGGGATCATTCTCGGATCCGTTGCGATACGTTTCGTCACAACGGTTTCGCGTGTCCGGATGCACGTGCCCGTGGGTCCGCGGCCTCGCTCGGTGTCCGACCACGAAATATTCAGCGTGGCCAGGTAACCAGCTTCGAAACCCGCCTGCGCGATGACGCATACCGACCTTGCTTCGTCATTCTCGGCGCGGCCTACCCAACACAACCGATATCCGGCGTCTTCCACGATGAGGTCGCATATCTGCTGCAGCAAACCGGATTCCTCGGTTGCCCGAATCAGGGCCTCATTGCACTTGCTGAGAACACGCTGGGCCTGATGGACGCGCCACAACTGAGTTTCCGCCCGGTGACGTTCAATTACCGAGCCAAGGACATTGGCCACTGCCTGCAGAAAGTTGACCTCGTCCGCAGAAAAACGGCGGCGTCGCCGAGTATGGGCCGCGAGTACCCCGTACGGCCCGTCTTTGGTGGCAATCACAACGCTCGCCCCACTCACGACCTCGTGCTCGTGGAGCAGCGCTGTTCCTGCGAATCGCTTCTCGGCTTGCAGATCTTCAACTACCACCGGGTCGTCAGAAAGTAGCGTGTAGCCCGCCTGGGAGTCCGTACCGAGTCCAACCGTCGCATGGCCGACATATCCTGGCTTCCAGCCCGCTCCAGCTCTCATCAGGAGCGCGTCCCGATTCGGCAGCAATTCGAGGATCTTACAGTAATCGACATCCAGAGCCTGCGCAACCTGGCCGGCAGCGTCGTCCAGCATCTGGGACAAAGGCGCGCCGCGCAGGGCACGTTCTCCGAGATCGGCCACTACTGACTGGAGGCGGGCGAGCATTCGGATCTCATTCTCCGCTTGCTTGCGCGCCGTGATGTCGTACATGGTGGACCGGCTCATCAGATAATTTCCATCGCGATCCGTGACCGCTGTGGCGCTGAGCAGCACCGGAAAAGTCGTGCCATCTTTGCGGACCATATCAAACTCGAGGTCCCGAATCATTCCTCGTGCTTTGAATATCGGAAAGCTCTGCTTGAAGGTGATCAAGCTCTCGGGGGTGAGGACCGCGGAGAACTTCAACTTTCCGAGCATCTCCTCGCGCGTGTACCCCAGCCAGCAGACCTCCGTGTCGTTAACCCGGACGAAGAGTCCATCTTTGTCGACAGAATGGTACCCGCACGGCGCATTGTTATAGAGGTCGAGCACTTCCTCTGCGGACTTCTGCAGTGCTTGCTCCGTGTGCTCCCGTTCCGTAATGTCCTGGACGGTGCCGCGTACCAACACGACCTGGCCGTCGGGATCGCGCTCCACTTCGCCGCGGCCAGTGACGGACCTGATGGCGCCGTCAGCACGAACCAGCTTCAGATCGAGTTCGTAAGGTGATCCTGTCCGGATAGAGCTGCGTATCGCCGCGCCGAGTCGAGCGGAACTCTCGGACGTGTAAAATCCGAGGTGTTCCTGATAGGCGGGCGGGGGCAGCATGGGATCGCGCCACGCAATATGAGACATTCCCGCGGACCAAGTGACGCTGTCGGCCTGGGGATCCCACCACCAACTGCCCACTTGCGCCAGGCGCTCTGCCTCCCTCAATTCCATCTCCCTTCGATGGAGAATGCCTTCGGCCCGTAGCCGCTCCAGGTCGCTGCGATTGACGATGTGTCCGTTCCAGAATGCGAAACCAGCCAGAAGGGTGATCATCGCGATGGTCATCAGGCTGACCACGCTCCACTCGGGGTAGAGGCCGGTGGAGAATGGCCTCCACCCCAGCGCTCCAATCACGATTGGAATGATGACGGCGGCAGGCAACAGCCGTCGCGTCAGAACCCCGCCGGCCGCCGAGCTGGTGAGCAATGCTGCGAGCCCTCGCTCAGTTCGAGCAACGAGCACACCCAGCGAGAGCAGCAGCAACGCGACGGCAGTGTGTAAAGCAATGTGAGTGTAGGAAAGGTGAGACCCAAGAATATAATCCAGGAGCCCAACGATGGCCAGGATCGCTGTGAAGAACGCGAAGTATTGAGCAGGCCATAGGCGGCGTGATCTCCATAATATTTCCCGGTCCAGCACGAGAAGAGCAACCCCTAAGAAAAGAAAATCCAGAGCTGTAATCGGTGCCATTAGACCCGGACGAACCCTGAAGAAAACGTCCGCGAGGGGCTCGCGCAATAAAAGCTGGTCGATACCCAGGTTCCATCCAGTTACGTATTCGATGAGGGTCAGAAGGCTCACCAGGGCGCCTGTGCCCGCCATCAGCAATCCGCCAAGCTTTCGGATCCGACGGAGGGGCTGGCGGTCGTTCTCGTGCAGTAACCAAAGAGAAAGACCGAGCAACGCCAGACACACGGCGGCGTTCATCTTGATGACCGGTTGGCCCGGTACGATGCTCTTTAAGGAGGCAATGCCGAACGTCAGCCCAACCACCGACAGAAGCCCCACGGCAAGGGAAAACAGGCTGGCGAAGCCGACGAAGAGACTCAAGTGTCTGACGACTCGCGGGTCTGGTAGCAAGCCCTGGACGCTGCCGGCAAATGTGCCAAGGGGATGGATGGCCACGACCGCGCCGATCACGTTTCCGTCAGCATCACGATACAACGACCCGTCGCAAAGAATGGACGTGCTGTATCCGGCACGGTGGCGAAGCTCCAGTGCATAATTGCGCACGACGCTACCGCGAAACACGTCCTCACAGACGGACCGCGCCGTCTGGGGCTCCCTAAAGTGGTTCGAAAAGTCTGTGCCAATGAGCTCCGCGCGGGAGCGGCCCGTGATTGTCTCGGCGGCGGCGTTGACGTCATTAATCTTGCCGTCATGACCAATAGTCACCAGAGGATCGAGACTTGCTTCGAGCAAGCTTCGATTGTAGGTACTCGCCAATCTAGCCTGACTTTGGCTGGCCTCAGCCTCGGCAGCGCGTTGTTTTACCCAGGTTGAAAGCTGCCCGGCGGTCAAGGCAGTAATGAAAAAAGCCGTCAGCGCGACCCAATTCTTGGGGTCCTCGATGGTCAAGGTGTAAATCGGCGGGAGGAAGAAGTAGTTGAGGCACAACATGCCCAAGATCGAGGCAACCAGTCCGGGCCAGCGTCCCCACACTGTGGCAATGAAGAGAACCACGAGCAACATTGCCAGCGCCACCGTCATTTCGTTGATGTGGTCGCGAAGCGCCGCGCAGATGGCCGTGACGGCGGCAATGCCGAGTATGGAAGCTAGGTAACCGAGACCTCGGTTCTGAAGAATTCTGGCCATTTGCCCGGGTGATCTTCCGGTAAAGCTGCACATCGAGTACCATCTCGCATGGCATGGGTCCATTGCTACCTGCGGCAGATATTGCCGTGATGCTCGATTTCACCCAAGATGGTGGGGGATTTCACGCCATCAGTCTCTCCGTCTGGCGGAGGCATCATTGCGCCGCGGAAATCGCATTCAAGACCGGTACGCACCCCGAACTGATCCGCGCTTTTCGACCGGATTTCGTTAGGATGTCTAGCGAAGGTTGCCGCGACGGCGATAGCGCATGTGCGTTTGTCAGCGGCTAGGCCCGTCCGTACGCCAGCTTCGAGGCTCGGCTTGAATTCGAGTGTGACGGCTGATGATGCTATGGGAAGACCTTTCGGCGTTCGGTGTCCCGAAGAGCCGCGTTTCCCCGGCGACTTTTCTCGACTGGAGAAGGCGTATGCGAGTGTTCGAGCGGATCGCCGCCTATGCAGCACCGCGAAGCATGGACCTATCGGGTGGAGGGCCGCCCGAGGAAGTGTTCGGCCTATCGGTCACGGCAAGTCTCTTCCCGGCATTGGGGTATCGCCACTGCTGGGCCGCACTTTTTCAAACAGCGAAGAAGGGCCAGAAACCAAAGAGCTGGTTCTGAGCTATCGGCTCTGGCAGCGACGATTCGGCGGTGATTCAAATCTGGTAGGCAACTCGATTCTGATGAATGGAGAGAACTACATCGTGATCGGGATCATGCCGCGAGGGTTTTCCTATCCTGACCGAGAGGCCGAGCTTTGGATGCCGCTGGGGTTGACCCGTGACGTCCTGGCGCGACGCAAGAGTCACTTTCTAAAAGTGGTGGGGCGTATCGGGCTGGGCCATTCGTTGCAGCAAATTCGTCAGAAGCGCGCTCAGCCTGTCGACTTCCTCAATGACCGGGCGGAGGTCTTCGGCGCGAACGCCATTGCCGCCCAGGCGGCGCTCCAGATATTGGATGGACAGGCGAATGCTATTGAGCGGATTGCGGATTTCGTGGGCGATGCCCGCGACCAGCCGGCCCACGGTGCGCAATCGGTCCTCGCGCCGGAGTTCGGTTTCCAGCTTCTGCCGGGTCTCGGCCATGCGGTTGATGGAATGGCTGATTTCTCCGAGTTCGTCGTTGCGCGCCGGAAGGCGATAACCGAAATCGGCTTCGAGAGCCGACAAGCCGGACTTGATCTGAACGATGCCGCGCTGGAGCAGGACGCCGGTCGCGAGCGTGCCCGCGATGCTGATCAGCGCCGCCAGCACGAGCGCGGAGAGCAATATCTCGCGGCGATGGCTGCCGGGATCGCTGCGCCCTGCCAGGCGTTTCATGGTCCAACTGGTGAAGGCGTTGCGGCCTTCTGACTTCGCCTCGATGACAACGATGTCGTGCTGCCCGCGCAGTGTTCGCTCCCAAGTGCCCGCCGCGCGGCTTTGCGAAATGGTCGCGAGGATGTCGTCGAGTTCGGCGGTCGGAACATCGGTTTTATTCCCGCCGGTGTCGTGGGTCGGATACGAATAACCGAGGAAATGAGCGCCGTCATAATATCCGCCTTCCACGCCCGGATACGAGCGCAAGACGGCTTGCGAGACGCCGCGAAGCGACGTGTCCTGGGCGGCACCCGGGAGCGCCAGCCAGGAAGAATCGGCAGTAACGCGCTCCTGATACTGCTGGTCGAGCTCCGAGACGGCCACCGTGAGCGTCCGGCCCGCATCGGCGAGAACAACGCCCTCGGCGCTCTCGACGGCATCGGAGATGAGGAGCACGCTGAGAGACGCGACAAGCACCGCCGCCAGCAGAATGAACAGCAGTTGCAGTTGAAGCCGCCGCTTGAAAAGGGATCTCATGCCGAGTGGTTCCTTCATCAGCGCGGTTGGGGCGCCAACGTGGCGGCCTGGGCCAGGTTTTCCAGGGCTTTCACCAGTTCCTCGGACGTCTTGCCATACTCGTCTGCGCGGCGAAAATCGGAACGATCGTAGGATTGAACCGCCCTTTGATAGTATTGGCGCGCCAGCGTCACGAGAGGTGAAGCCGCATTGTCGTGGATTTCCTGGAGGAAGTAATCCGCCTGGCGCGTGCGGAAATAGACCTGAGCCAGATGGCGGGAGACCTCCTCGGCGGGAGGCGGCGGGGGGGCTGCGGTTTCCTTGAGATGCTCCAGGTGGTCGGAAGCATGAAAGAGCGCTTCCGCGGCGGCCAGCGTGCGGTCCGCGATATAGGGCTGCGCCGTTCTCTAGATCTGGTCCGCCTTACCCGCGTAGACCGACGAATGCCCCAGCAGGATCTGGCGTTCTGGGTCGGCGGGCTGAGGGTCCGAATATTGCCGGCGAAGCCTTTCCAGGCGCTCCGGGAATCTTTCGATCTCGTCGCCCTCCTTTCCCTTGCCTTTCTTGTCTCCTTTTTCCTTTCCCTGCGGTCCGGGTTGAGCGGGAGCGGTCGCGATCAGGCCGATCATCAGGCCCGTAACCGTCAGGAGCGCGAAATAAGGAAAGCGTCTGAGCATCAAGCGAACCTCCACGTCCGCCTGGGAGCAACTCCCACTCCAATTGTCGTCCTTTCTGTTGCATCGAAGACTGCTCTCAGGGACGTCCGGTTTGGGAACACCGCTAGTTCGCTTGCCGCCCGTCGCCGGACGGAACAGGCAAGGCGGATAAAGGGATTAACGCTGGCCACTCCGCTGCATTCTGTCGGGCCGAGATGCGAATTCTGGCGCTTGCCATCGTTTCCGCCGTTGCGGTTTTTGCGGCAGGCGATCGCAAGCTGTCTGGCGTGGTGACCGATCCCAGCGGCGCTGCGATCGCGGAGGCGACCGTCGAGGTCTTCGATCCCGCCGCGAAAACGGAAGCCCGGACCACCACGGATGAAAATGGGAAATTCGCCATACAAGCTTTACGTTCCGGCGCGCACGTCGTCCATGTCGAGAAGAGCGGCTTCGAAGCTCAGCAGCAGCCTGTCACGCTATCGGACAACGACGGATTTATCAGGGTCTCGCTGCGCCTGGCAAGGGTGCAGTATTCGATCACCGTCGAGGGCGGCGCCTCGCGGCTTGACACGGCTTCCGACGCCCATCAGGACGCCTTCACGCTCGACCAGAAGACCTTCGCCGATCTGCCGTTGAAAGACGGCGACATCCTCACGGCGCTCAGCTCGTTCGTGAACCCTGCCGGCGGAGCCGCGCCGACCGTCATCGTGGACGGCGCGGAGCGAACCGATCCAGACCTTCCGCTTTCCTCTGTTCAGGAGGTCCGCGTCAACAATAATGCTTATTCGGCGGAATTCCCCAAGCCGGGGAAAGACCGCATCGAGATCGACACGCGGGGCGGAGACGACAAGCTGCACGGCGGTTTCATTCTGCGCGCCCGCAACTCGCTGTTCGATGCGCGTAACCCGCTCGCTAACGAGAAACTGCCATTCTCCCGCGAAGGATACGAGGCGAATCTGAGCGGCCCGATTGTCCGGAAGAAACTTTGGTTTTTTCTGGATGCGAATGACGAGCAGCAGCAACAGAGCCAGCCGGTGCTCGCCTATCTTCCCTCCGGCATTCTGCGGACCGATGCGCTGTCGCCGGTCACGCGCGACCGGTTTCTCGGGCGGATCGACTGGCAACCGACGCAAGCGCACCGGCTCGGCGTGAAATACGAGCTGCACCTCGACAAATCCGAAAACAACGGCATCGGGGGATTCTCGCTACCGAGCCTTGCGACGAACCTTGCTCATCGTGATTACCGCGTCGAGATCTCCGATCAGTACATGTTTTCACCTGAACTCCTCAATAGCTTTCGCGTCGCCTTCGGGACCAATTACCAGAGCCTGAGCTCGGTGAACGATCAGCCGCAGGTCATCGTTCAGGGGGCCTTCTCCAACGGAGGGGCGCAAATCGACGAATGGCGCCGGGAGCCACGAACGGACACTCTCGACACGTTGAGTTATTCGAAAGGCCCTAGTTCGTGGAAGCTGGGCGTCAGCGCAAACTTCCACCCCTTCCACACCTACAACGCCGATAACTTCGGCGGTACATATACTTTCGCCTCGCTCGCGGCTTACGAAGCCGGGCAACCGACTCTGTTCACCATCACGACAGGCAACCCTCTGCTCACATTCCACTAGAACGACTACGCCTGGTTCGCGCAATACGAACGCAAGGTTGGAAGACTGAGCCTCTTTGCCGGCGTGCGTCAAGAGTTTCAATCGGGCATGTCCCGCTACGGCGATCTTGCGCCCCGCCTTGCGGCGGCCTACGCTCCCGGCAAGGATAATCGAACGGTAATCCGTATCGGCAGCGGCGTGTTTTACGACCGCTGCCCGCCGCCGATGCTTGAGCAATCGCTGCGCTTCGACGGCATTCAGACGCAGCAATACATTCTGACGAATCCAGCGCCACCAGCGGCGTATGCTTTCTACCGCAAACTCCGCCGTGTCGTGATCCACTCCCACACTGACCCATCCCACGTTGCGTCCCAGGTCGTAGACTCCGTAAGGAGCGACCTTACC